>JAJZSS010000037.1 GCA_021849525.1 Chloroflexota bacterium | reverse complement strand
TTCCGATCTCGGCATACCGATGTCCGATAAGATAAGGTCGGGTATTTCAGTACGAAGGGATTCAATTGCTTCCAGGCCGTCGCAAGCGTGCAGAACTCGAAAACCATCTGATTCGAGCATGGTAATGAGCCCCTCGCGGAGCATAATATTATCTTCGACAACCAGAATGGTTGCTTCGGCCATAGAATTTCACCCCATAAATTGTCCCAATGATAGTCTGGATGATGCAACTATTATGCCGAGTAAGTCATAATTACAGTACAATAAAGCCTGGCTTGACCCCCTCATCAAAACCAGCAATCATAAATTTAACACAATCGGGGAAGCTTAAGTATTACAATTTGCGATTTTTGCATTACACATTTGCAAGCCTTTTCGTGTAATTCAATTTACAGTGCTTATTGTATCTGCAACATTTATCAACAAGTTCATTTTACAACAGAGATGAGATGATGCATTCTCCTACTGAAAAACCTTCACCCGTTTACACCCTGGATCTAAATTTTCTCGCCAACCGGAATGTGATCGCTTCTTACCTGATACCCCACTCCGGGGGTGCGATCCTGATCGAAAGCGGACCGGGTTCAACGATCCCTGGTTTGACCCAGGCGCTCAAAGAACACGGCTTCACCCCACAAGATGTCAGCGACGTTTTCGTAACCCATATCCACCTGGATCATGCCGGAGCATCGGGCTGGCTGGCTCGCCAGGGTGCGACGATCCATGTCCATCCGGTTGGCGCTGCCCACCTGATCGACCCGGAAAGATTACTGATCAGCGCCGGGCGCATCTATGGCGACCAGATGGAATATTTATGGGGTGAGTTCCTGCCCGTCCCCGAGGACCAGGTGGCGATTATCCGCGATGGCGACGAGGTGGAGATCAACGGGCGAGTGATCCGGGCTGTGGATACGCCTGGACACGCCTATCACCACCATACTTACATTTACGGCAAGCTGGCATTCAGCGGAGATATCGGCGGGATTCGCATGCAGCCAACCCGGCATGTACGCGTCCCCATGCCGCCACCCGAATTTCATCTCGAGTTGTGGCGCGAGAGCGTCGCCAAACTGCGCCGCCTGGAGATTGAGGCGATTGCCCCAACCCACTTTGGAATTTTTAATGATGCTCAAACGCACCTGGGATGGCTGGCGAATGAATTGGATGCCGTCGATGACTGGATGAAGTCGATTATGCCTGCCGAGCCGCCAGTAGATGAAATCGATGCTCGCTTCCATGCGTGGATGCGCCAGCGCTCACTGGCGGATGCACTGGACGAAACGCAAATCCAGGAGTACGAGCTGGCCAATCCGTCCTTTATGTCAGCGCCGGGGATGCAGCGCTACTGGCGCAAGCATCGCATTACCAGCTAATCTCCGAGCGGTCCCACCACAGCCTCAACCGCCTGGAGAATCTCACCCGATTGGACCAGGGCATTCATCTTGTTGTGATCGATGTGCAGCGGGCGGTCGACATCCAGATGAGCGACCTGCTTACGGATAACCTGGTGGGCTGCCTGTACCCCCGCCCCGGGTGTGAACTCGCGGAAATCCAGCGCCTGAGCGGCTGCCATGAATTCAATTCCCAGCACCCCACAGGCATTTTCCAGGATCTGGTCATTTTTTAGAGCGGTATTCATGCCCATGGAGACAAAATCTTCCTGATCGGCCGCGGCAGGGATCGATTGGATGCTGGCGGGCATCGACAGGATGCGCTGCTCCACGATAAGTGTATCGGCGGTATATTGGCTGAGCATCATCCCCGAGAACATCCCAGCACCCTTCGTGAGAAACGCCGGCAAACCCACGCTCAAGGCCGGGTTGGTCAGGCGATTCAGGCGGCGCTCGGATAGCACGCAGACCATCGTGATCGCCGCACCAGCCATATCCATCGGCAAAGCGACCGGGCTGCCCTGAAAATTTGCCCCGGTCAGAGTCAGGCGGTATTCCGGCAGGAAGATGGGGTTATCCCCCACCCCATTGAGCTCGATCTCGACTTGCGAGCGGGCATAAGCCACCGCATCCCAGGCCGCCCCGATCACCTGGGGTGAGGAGCGCATGGAATACGCGTCCTGGACCTTGGTCTTCATTTTCCCGGTCACCAGGTCGCTGCCAGCCAGACATCTCATGATTGCCCTGGCGCTGCGTATAGCTCCATTGAAGCCGCGCACCTGGTGGATGCGCTCGTCATATGGCTTCAAGTTAGCCTTCAAAGCTTCCAGGCTCATCGCACAGGCTATCTCAGCCTGCTTAATCAATTTTTCCATCTCAACGATCTGCAGGGCGCTGATCGCAGTCAGCAGATTGGAGCCATTGATCGCTGCCAGGCCATCGCGGGCCTGTAAACCGGGGATGGGGATACCTGCCCGCTGCATGGCAATCGCCCCTGGCAGGCGCTCACCTTGATAAAACGCCTCCCCTTCACCCATCAGCAGTAACGCGATTTGCGACATGGGGGCCAGGTCTCCACTGGCTCCAACCGAGCCTTTCTGGCAAACCACTGGCGTCACACCTTTGTTGAGCATATCCACCAGGGTCAGGGTGATCTCAGGGCGGCAGCCTGACATGCCGTGGGCATGGACATTGATCCGCCCTGCCATCGCTGCCCGGACATAGGCTTCCGCCACCGGCTCGCCGATCCCGGCTGCATGATTGTAAATCAGGTAGCGCTGAAATTGCTGGACCTGCTCATCATCGAGGACTACTTCAGAAAACTCGCCAATCCCCGTATTAACCCCATACATGATCTCATGCGCCTGGATCTTTTCTTCCAGCATTTCTCGACAAACTCGAATGCGATCCAGGGCTTGCGGGGCGAGCTCAACTTTTTCAAGCTGCCTGGCAATCCGGGATAATTTTTCCACGCTGAGATTGCTGCCATCCAGGGTGATCATTGCATTGCCCTCCAGATTCTGCCAATGGATACTACCGGGTTGAGGATAATGAATATTCGGGCAAGACGCAAGTGATAAAGATCACCATTCTACGGCGTGCGAAGGAGGAAGCGACAGGATCGCCCTCCGGTACGGTCCGGAGCCAGTTTAGCGATTTGCTCCACCGCGTGTCCGGTCAGGCGTTGGAGAATGATCGCATCCATCCGGCATAGCTCAGGATGGTCGGCGATGATTTCCTGGTAAGGGCATAAGCCAAAATAGATGTCTGGAGCACCCGGACGAGCTTCCCAGCGCGCCTGATAATGCAGGTGATTGAGTTTTTGCATGGCTTGAACCAGGCGCGACCCAAGACTGCGTGGAGAGGCTTCACTCCCAGCATTCTCCACCATATCGCCTGCCAGTTCCTGTAGATGCTGTTCCAATTCGGCAGGATCATTCGACTTTTTAATAGCAATTAAAAGTAATCTCGCCAGAAGACCCAGATTGTTTTGCCGAAGGCTTTCGGTCAGACGGAAAATTTTTTCTGGACGCCCAGGTTGGTTTTTCGCTGTCCGTTCACCAACCTGGCTTACCACGCCCTGGTCGACGAGAATTTTCAGGTGGTGGCGGGCGTTCGCAGGGGTCATTTGCATCGCCCGGCTCAGCTCGCCGGCAGTGCTGACCGGATGGGTTTTTAGATAATCGAGGATTTTCTGCCGGGAGGTTCGCATAATCCAATTATATCGCTTTGAGATAATTTCGCAAATATATATTAACTTTAATAAGGCTTGACCTACCTTACAGAAACTCTTATAATACTGCTATGGTCCAAGCAGGTAAATGGTATCGAGCCGGTAATGGCAAGCAGTGATCCCTATTCGCCAACCAACCCGGAGCTTTCGGATGAAAAGGCTTTCCCGCCTTTATTCTGGGAAGATACCTACGCGATTGTGCTGGCTTTGATTCAGGAACACCCGGGTGTCGATCTCGAAAACGTCAGCCTGGGAATGGTTTATACCTGGACAGTCGATCTGCCCGGATTTGAAGATGATCGCGAATTGGCAAACGAAGGAATTCTGGCATCCATCTACCAGGAATGGTATGAGGAGGTAAACCCCATATGAGCGACATGAAAAAAGAAAACCTCAACAATACAAAATACGACATCCCTCCAGAGCTGCAAGGTCAGGTAAGCATCACAACGCTGGACAAGATCTATAACTGGGGGCGCAAGGCCTCCGTCTGGCCGATGATGTTCGGCCTGGCATGCTGCGCCATTGAAATGATCTGCGCAGCAGCCAGCCGGTATGATACCGCCCGATTTGGGATGGAGATCATGCGGCCAAGCCCCCGCCAGACTGATCTGATGATTGTCTCGGGCACCGTCACCAAGAAAATGCTCCCCACCATCGTGCGCCTGTACAACCAGATGCCTGAGCCCAAGTATGTACTGGCGATGGGTGCGTGCGCATCGGGAGGGGGGCCTTTCAAGGAAGGTTATAATGTGGTCTCGGGTGTTGATAAATATTTGCCGGTGGACGTTTATATCCCTGGCTGCCCGCCTACCCCTCAGGCCATGCTGCATGGGATGATCACCTTGCAGCGAAAAATTGAGGCTGAGCATTTTCCCGACTCACGCTGGTATAGCAAAGGTTCGCTTGAAGCGGTCCCAATTCCAGTCCTGGGACCGGATATCATGGACCCACGCCAGTTCGAGCTGATCAAAGAGCAGTCGCTTGCCAGGCTGGCAGAGCAAGAAGAGAATGCATCCCAGGTCGATTCCGTTGAACAGAAAGCCTGAGGCTCTCGCCTGCAACGGTGGAGAAACATGATGACCGAACAAGTACTCGCCCCTAGCTCAGAATTATTGACCCGCTTCCCCGAAGTGGTTACAGCCGATACACGCAAAAGCTATGAAGGTTATCTCGTAGATCGGGCGCGATTGGTGGAGGTAGCCACCTATGCCCGCGATCAACTCGGCTACGATTATCTCTCCTCGGTCACCGGTGTGGACTACATGCCCGATGGCTTGATGGAAGTGGTATACCACCTGTATAAGACCACCGGCGGTCCAGGCCTGGTGCTAAAGACCCAGACGCCGCGCGAGAATGCCGAGGTCCCATCCCTGGTTTCAGTTTATCCAGGCGCTGATTTCCAGGAGCGCGAAACCTGGGATCTGCTGGGCATTCGGTTTGAAGGTCACCCCGATTTACGACGGATCCTGCTCTGGGAAGGCTTCGATGGCTATCCACTGCGCAAGGATTGGAAAGAAGCCTATTACGAAGAAGATGGCAAGCCATTCAAAAGCCGCTGGCCCGATGCGCATGTGCATCGCGCCGAAGATAAAAATCCTTACCAGAAAAATAACAGCTACCCGGCTGGTTTTAATCCCGAAACCTATACTCCCGAAGGCGACGCTGCCCTGTATGCCAGCTTGAATCGCACCAAAGCTGTATATGAGGCGAAAGCCGGGGACATGGACTCTGACCTCATCGTGGTCAACATGGGACCCCAACACCCATCCACCCACGGGGTATTCCGCTTTGTTGTGGCACTGGATGGCGAAACGATTGTCGGTCTGAAGCCAGTGGTAGGCTACCTGCACCGCAATCACGAAAAAATCGGTGAGCGCAATACTTTCTTGATGAATATGCCCTACACCGACCGGCTCGACTATCTCTCCTCGCTGAGCAATAATTTCGGCTATGCGCTGGCTGTCGAAAAATTGATGGGCATCAAGCCGCCAGAGCGGGCAGAATACCTGCGCGTGATCATGGCGGAGTTTACCCGGATCAGCAACCACCTGTTTGCCATCGGCTCATTCCTCAACGACCTGGGAGCCATGTTCACCCCCATGCTTTATGCTCTGGTTGAGCGCGAATTGATCCTGGATATCTTCGAAGCGGTTACCGGCTCGCGGATGATGTGCAATTACTTCCGGTTTGGGGGCGTGGCCCGCGACCTGCCTGAAGGTATTTACGAAAAAATGCGTGAGCTGGCTTTCGAGCGCCTGCCCAAGCAGATCGATGAGATCGATCATTTTCTATCCAACAACGAAATCGTCCGCTCACGCGCCCAGGGTGTCGGAATCCTGACGCCCGAGCAGGCTATCGCTTTTTCCGCAGCCGGCCCGATGCTGCGAGGATCTGGTGTCCCCTATGACGTACGGCGGGCTGATCCCTACTCCATTTACGAGCGCTTCGATTTCGAGGTTGCGGTTCGCTACCATGGGGATGTGTACGACCGATTTATGATCCGCATCGATGAGATTCGCCAGAGCATCCGCATCCTGCAGCAGGCGCTGCGCGATATTCCCCAAGGCTCGATCCAGGAAGGCAAACCCCAATACCAGGTACGTGTCCCTGCCGGGGAAGCTTATGGCAGAGTCGAAGGACCCAAAGGCGAGCTCGGTTTTTACGTCATTTCGAATGGTAAGCCGAATCCCTGGCGATACCATGTGCGCGCCCCATCCTTTATCAACCTGACTGCCTATGAAATGATGTGCACCGGCAATAAGATCGCCGATACAGTAGCAATACTGGGTTCGATCGACATCGTCCTGGGTGAGACAGACCGCTAGGTCGGTTAAGAAACGGAGAACCTGACATGGATGGATTTGGTATCCTCAAAGGCTTGGGCATCACCGCCAAACGATTTATCAATACTTACCTGGACGATATTCGCTGGGGTGGCAAACGTTATTACACCAAGGAGGGGCTCGCCCACCGGGCGAGTAAAGATGTTTCTGGTATTTTCACCATTCAATATCCGGAAGAGAAGCTCCCCGTCCCGGAAGAATTCCGCTATACTCCATTTCTGGTATATGAGATTGATGAGAATGGAAACCATCATGATCGCTGCACATCTTGCGGGATTTGTGCGAAAGTCTGCCCACCGCAGTGCATCTGGATTGTACGCACCAATGATCCCAACACCGGCAGGCCGATCCCCGAGCCAGCAGAATTTTTCATTGACGTCGATATCTGCATGAACTGCGGGTTGTGCGCCGAATATTGTCCATTTGATGCAATTAAAATGGACCACGATTACGAATTATCGGTTTACCAGCGCCACGACAAAAATATCTTCAATAAAGACCGATTATCCAAGCCAGAATCGTATTACGCTTCGATCCGACCGGTGAATTACGCTCGGGAAGAACAGGCGAAAGCCGAGGCCGAGGCGGCAAAGGCTGCTCGCAAGGCGAAACCCGCCGAAGGCGCAGCCAATTAATTTTTTGAAAGGTATCTGATGACGAATCACAATTACGCAAGCCAGGAAGCAATTCTGGCAGCCTTGAGCAAAGTTCAGGAACCGGAGCTGCACAAAGATCTGGTCACCCTGAACATGATCCGTGATATAAAAATTAACGGTAATCAAGTTAGTTTCACGGTTGTATTGACCACACCCGCATGCCCACTAAAAACCCGCATCGAGCGTGAAGCCCGCGAAGCCGTCATGGCAGTTCCGGGTGTAAGCAGTGTGGAAATCCAGATGGATTCAAACGTCCCCAGCGACGGGCGTTCGCGGGGTCTGTTAGACCTGCCGATCCGCAATGCCATCGCTGTCGGCTCGGGTAAGGGCGGTGTCGGTAAAAGCACCGTAGCGGTCAATGTCGCCGTAGTCCTGGCCCAGAGCGGCGCCAGGGTGGGCCTGCTGGATGCCGATATCTATGGTCCTAATGTGCCCACGATGATGGGAGTCGAGCGCCTGCCGCAGCCGGTGGGCCAAAAGCTGGTTCCTGCTGAAGCCCATGGGGTCAAGCTGATGTCGATTGGATTTCTGGTAAAACCAGACCAACCCTTAATCTGGCGTGGACCTATGCTGCATTCGGCTATCCGCCAGTTCCTGACCGATGTCGACTGGGGTGAGCTGGATTACCTGATTGTCGATTTGCCACCGGGAACCGGCGATGCGGCTTTAAGCCTGGCGCAGTCGCTGCCGCTCAGCGGCAGTGTGATCGTTACCCTCCCCCAGCAGGTGTCTCTTGAAGATGCCCGGCGAGGCCTGGAAATGTTCCGCCAGCTGGAAGTCACTGTCTTCGGCGTTGTCGAGAACATGAGCTATCTCGAGCTGCCTGATGGCACGCGCATGGATATTTTTGGCGGCGGCGGTGGTCAAAAACTGGCTGATGCTGCTGGTATACCCTTTATCGGCAGCATTCCCATGGATCCAAATGTTCGCACCGGCGGGGATAATGGTGTCCCGGTTGTGATCAGCAACCCCGATTCCCCCGTTTCAAAAGCCCTGCGCGAAATAGCCGAAAATATCGCGGCCAAAGTCAGCGTATCCGCTGTCTCCCAGGGTAATTTCATCCCGATCAATCTGGTCGGTTAACAGATTAATTTTTCAGCCAGCCAGGATAAGTCACCGGATTTACCCTGGCTGGCATTGTGAAACATATGGCACAACCTTATATTGTCGGTATCCGCTTCCAAAAAACAGGCAAGGTATACCACTTCGATGCCAGCCAGCTGGGTGAATTCCTGGTTGGCGATTATGCCGTTGTCGACACCAGCCGGGGACGCCAGCTTGGTGAGATCGTACAAATCGTAGCCGATCCCACACCACCTCCCGAAGGCAGCTGGAAATCGATCACCCGCCGGGCAACTCCGCGTGATCTGGTCCTGCGCCAGCTCTGGCAGAAGAAAGAAATCGAGGCGATGATCAACTGCCGCGAGCGCCTGGCTGAGCTCAACCTGCCGGGTGTTAAAATTGTGGCAGCCGAATTCTCGTTCGATGGGTCTGCGCTTACTTTTCTATACAGCACCGAAGCTGAAGGAAAGATCGATCTGAGAAATTTGCGCCGGGTTATGCAGCGCATTTATCCCCGCGCCCGGGTCGAAATGCGCCAGATTGGCCCGCGAGATGTCGCCAAGATTCTGGGGGGTATGGGTGCGTGTGGATTAGACAACCGCTGCTGCTCCCGCTTTCTTACCGATTTCAGCCCGATTTCGATCAAAATGGCGAAGGAGCAAGGAATATCGCTCTCGCCTACCGAAATTACTGGCATGTGCGGTCGCTTACGCTGCTGTTTGGTGTACGAATACGAACAGTATGTCGAAGCCCGCAAGACTTTACCCAAGCGGAATAAGCGGGTTATCACGCCCCTTGGCGAGGGAAAAGTCAACGATGTACTCCCCTTGAAGCAAACTGTGCTGGTATATCTGGACACAGGGGTCGTCCAGGAGTTTCCCGCCCAGGATCTCCAACCCTGGGACGAATTGGAAGCCCTACGCCGAAAATCGCAGGAACCCTGCGACCGGCATGAAAACGGCGGGTGTACCTGTGGGAAATCTACACCAAGCGACGAAGAAGACGAAGTTGCTGTCGACGAAGACGGGGATCAGGATGAGCTGAAACTGCCAG
>JAJZSS010000036.1 GCA_021849525.1 Chloroflexota bacterium | reverse complement strand
ACCTGGCGCTTGATCATACTTTCGCCAAGATCGCCAAGCGGGGTAAGCAAACTTAATACCAGACCCAGCCATAAGCCATGGAGGGGAGTAAGCCCGAGCGCGGTGGCGCCGAGGGATAAATAGCCCCACACCAGCAGCGGAGTACCGAGAGTTGCGAATATTATCCCTCCCAGGAAACCTTCCCAGGTTTTACCGGGGCTCAGGCGAGGGCTCATTTTGTGCTTACCAATTGCTTTACCGACCAGGTATGCCCCGGTATCCGCCAGCCAGACAGAGGGGAGTACGGTCAAAACCCACCACATTCCGCCCGGGAGATGGCGTAAGGAAATAAGATAGCTGCCGATCCAGCCCAGATAAACAACGCCGGCGACGGTGATACTGAAATCGACGCCGGCCTGGGGACGACCGCGTTCAAAGGCGACCAGATGATAGGCCATAGCACCCAGAATTATCAGGCTGAGCGCCCAGTCTGAGCCATCGAAGCCTAAAAAATAGCGAGAGGTTACGAGGAGGAGCGTCCCGGCAATCATTAAAAAGCCCGCAGGCTGATACCCGCCGGTTTCAAAAAGGCGAGAAAATTCCGGGGCTGCCAGGCCTAAAATTAAAGCAATCGCGGCGAAATACCAGAGATCCCCCAGGATAATGGCAGCCAGGCCGATTGGAAGCAGCACTGCCACCACCAGTGTGCGTTTAACCAGCATGCTGAGAAAGATTCCCTTCATCCTCCTGGGATATTCGCCCATAGCGACGATCGCGCTGGCTATATTCAATCAATGCCAGGCGCAGCTGTTCTTTATCAAAATCGGGCCAATACGTAGGTGTGAAGTACCATTCGCAGTAAGCGCCCTGCCAGATCAGGAAATTACTCCCCCGCAGCTCTCCGGAAGTACGGATGATCAGATCTGGGTCGGGAACGCCGGCGGTAAATAAGTACTGGCTGACCAGCTCATCAGTGACTTCGTCTGGTTGGACACCCTCCTGGATCATTCGCTGGATGGCGCAGATGATCTCATCGCGCCCACCATAATTAAAGGCCACACTGAGTACCAGGCGATTGTTCTGGCGGGTGTATTCAACCGCATGGATAACTTTTTCACGTAATTCAGGATCCAGCCTGTCCAGGCGGCCAATATGGCGAAGCTGGACACCCTGATCGTACAGCTCCTCGAGCTCCTTGTCGATTACGTCCTCCAGGATATGCAATAAACCCTGGACTTCTTCCGTTGGACGCCCCCAATTCTCGGTTGAGAAGGCATAGATCGTCAGGTAGCGGATCCCGAATTCAGTAGATGCTGTGATAATCCGGCGTAAATTCTCCGTTCCAGCACGGTGACCCGCCAGGCGAGGCAAACCACGCCCCAAGGCCCAGCGCCCGTTGCCATCCATGATAATGGCGAGATGGGTGGGTATTTTTAAGGGCAGCTCTTTCGTTTCCGGCGAGTTCATGGCGGGTGTTTGTACCACTTTAGACCTCGAGGATCTCTCTCTCCTTACGTTCGCCAATGGCGGCGAGATCGAGGATGTATTTATCGGTCAGTTTTTGGATATCTTCTTCGCCGCGTTTAAGATCATCCTCCGAGATCATTTTTTCCTGCTCAAATTCGCGTAAATCTTTAATGCAATCGCGGCGCACATTGCGGGCGGAAACCCGGGCCTCTTCGACGCGATTGTGAACCACTTTGACCAGGTCGCGGCGGCGTTCCTCGGTCAAAGGAGGCAGGATCAGACGAATAGCTTTCCCATCATTGCTCGGATTCAATCCCAAATCAGAAGCCAGGATAGCACGCTCGATCGTTTTTAAGGTTGAAGCATCGAAGGGGCGAATTAACAGCTGGCGAGCTTCAGGGACGCTGATCGTGGCAAGTTGAATCAATGGGGTTGGATTTCCATAGTATTCAACCGACAGGCGTTCTACCAAAGACGGGTTGGCTCGCCCGGTGCGAATGCCTGCCAGGTCTTCCTCGAGAGACTGGATAGCCCCTTTCATGCGGTTTTCAGCTTCTTGATATACTTCTTTTAGCATGAAGGCCTCCACTATGTCGCGATCTATCTCGAAAAATTATCACCCGGCCTGAATTAACGCTTACCCCATAGGATACTCGAAAATTGTTGGAGCGAAAAGGGGGAAAAAGCCCCGGCAGTGCGTACAAACCGGGGCTGTGAAGTCTGAGGGCGGCGAGAACTCAGGGATTTGCGTCGATCAAAGTGCCGGTCTTTTCCCCATGCAGGGCCAGACGTAAAGACTCGGGGTGCCACAGGTTCAGGACAAGGATCGGCAGGTTGTGTTCCATGCACATCGTGATGGCAGTGGTGTCCATCACTTCCAGACGGCGGTTGATGGTATCCATATAGCTGAGATGCTCGAAGCGGACTGCATTGGGGTTCGTCATCGGATCGGCGTCGTACACGCCGTCGACTTTAGTGGCTTTGATGACCACATCGGCGCCAATTTCCATCGCCCGCAGAGCGGCTGCGGTATCGGTGGAAAAATACGGGTTGCCAGTGCCCCCGCCCAGGATAACGACCCGGCCTTTTTCCAGGTGGCGGATCGCCCGGCGGCGGATGTACGGCTCGGCTACCGCATGCATCTCGATCGCCGACTGGACCCGGGTGACCAGCCCGCGGCGTTCCATTGCATCCATCAATGCAAGGGCGTTCATCACGGTTGCCAGCATGCCCATATAATCGGCGGTGGCGCGATCCATGCCGCGTTCCAGGCCGCGTTTACCCCGCCATAAGTTCCCGGCTCCAATGACGATGGCAACATCGATACCCATATCTTTTACTTCGTGGACGCGCTCAGCAACAGCCTCCGCGCGCAGCGGATCGATGCCCGTCGTCCCGTTAGCTGCCAGGGATTCCCCGCTCAGCTTGAGTAAGATGCGTTTGTATTTGATTGCATTTGCCATTCGACACACCCTTTCTCGAGGTTAGATTGCTTACAGAAAAAGGACCAACCCGGGGGGTTGGTCCTTGTGATTATTTCGTGCTTTCGCCTAGCTCCCAGCGGGCGAAGCGCCGGATGACGATATTTTCACCGATAGCGGCGACATTTTGCATCAGGAGCTGTTCGATTTTCACACCTTCGTCGCGGATGTACGTCTGGCGCAGGAGGCTTACCTCATCCTTGAATTTCTCCAGCCGCCCAGCAATAATCCGCTCGTGGATCGCTTCAGGCTTGCCTTCTTCGATAGCCCGCCGGCGAGCAACCTCGCGTTCGCGTTCCAGCTCGACTTCGGGGATATCTTCGGCACGGATATAGCGCGGAGCAGCCGCAGCAATCTGTAAGGCAAGCTCGTGGGCAAAGTGGCGGAAAGGTTCAGAGCGAGCGACAAAATCGGTCTCACAGTTGACTTCGACCATCACCCCGACACGCCCGTTGCCATGAGAATAGAGCTCAACGGTCCCTTCAGAGGCGTCACGATCGGCGCGCTTGGCGGCGGTAGCCAGACCTTTTTCGCGCAGAAAGTCTACAGCTTTATCGAAATCGCCGTTCGCCTGTTCGAGCGCTTTGCGACAATCCAAAATGCCGGCGCCGGTTGCCTCGCGCAGTTCTTTAATCTGTTCGGTTGTGATCGCCATGATTATTCTTCTGCCTCTTCGTCATCGCTGTCTGCGTCAGTATCGTCAACGATTACGGCCTCTTCAGCTTCCAAGCCGCTGGTCGCATCGGGAACATCTTCGTCATCAACCGCAAGCAAATCTTCTACGGCCTCTAACTCAGCCTGCAGCGCCGGGCGGGAGGTGATCTTTGCCAGGGTGGCAGCGCCGAGCAGGTCCTCATCGGATAGCTCGTCTTCTTCGATAGCTGACTGGCCGGGCATCGGAAGCTCAACCGGGCGTTCTTCTTCGCCCATATCTTTACGGGCAGCTTTACCCTCCAATACTGCGTCAGCCATTTTACCCACAATCAGCTTGATGGCACGGATGGCGTCATCGTTGGAAGGGATGACATAATCAATGGGACCCGGATCGCAGTTGGTATCGACCATTGCCACGATGGGGATCTTGAGCAAGTTTGCTTCGTGGATCGAAGTGACTTCGCGGTGCACGTCAACAATGAAGAGCATGTCCGGCACACGAGTGAGCTGGCGGATACCGCCCAGGCGGGACTCCAGGCGCTCAATTTCGCGGGTGATGATCAAGGCTTCCTTTTTCGTGATGCGCTCGAAGTCGCCATGATCGCGCATTTTTTCCATGCGCTCCAGCTCGTTAATCCGCTGGCGAATGGTGCGCCAGTTGGTGAGCATGCCGCCCAACCAGCGCTGGGTAACATAGGGCATCCCGCAGCGGATGGCTTCGCTCTGGATGGTTTCCTGAGCCTGGCGCTTGGTTCCTACAAACAGGATGGTGCCGCCTTCACTGACCGTGTCGCGCACCAGCGTGTAAGCCTGCTCGAGACCTTTGACGGTCTTCTGCAAATCGATGATGTGGATGCCGTTGCGTTCGGTGAAGATGTAGGGCTTCATCTTGGGGTGCCATTTGTGGGTGCGATGCCCAAAATGTACACCGCTTTCAAGAAGCGCTTTCATAGGGATAAGGGCCATACGATATTCTCCTTTGCGTTATACTTCCGCCCCCTTCATCCCTACCGGAGGCCGCGGCCACGGCACGCAAGGCAGGTCGAGAGGCGTGTAGGATTTGGCCTCTGGCGAGGCACAATGTCTCCCGCCTGGGGCGGGAGCGGTGCGTAGTATATCACAGGGGCTGTCGATTCGTCTAGAGGATATTTTGTGGGGTAAAATCGGGGTGTGGATCAGTCAACCCTTTCCCGGGCTTTAGCCGGGCTGCCATTAGGAGAAATTAAGTTTTTCCCCCGCCTCGGCTCGACCAACGACGAGGCTGGGCGACTGGCGCAAGCCGGCTGCCCGGACCTGACCCTGGTGTTTGCTGACGAGCAAACTGCCGGGCGAGGACGCCTGAACCGGCCCTGGTTCACCCCTCCGGGGGCAGCCCTGGCTTTCAGTCTGGTCCTGCTCCCCAATCCGGCCTGGATACCGGCTGAAGCGCAGGAGGTTGCCTGGGTGCCGCCTCGCCTGACAGCCCTGGGGGCGCTGGCGGTCTGCCAGGCGTTGGATAACCGCTACCCCCTGAACGCGCAGATTAAATGGCCGAATGATGTTCTGGTCAGCCAGCGCAAGCTGGCGGGGGTGCTGGTAGAAGCTGCCTGGGAGGGTGAGCGGTTGGACGCTGCCATCCTGGGAATTGGTTTAAATATTGCATCCCGGTCAGTACCAGCGGCGAGCGAGCTGTTTTTCCCGGCAACCAGCCTGGAGGATTGTTTACTGGCTCCCGTTGAAGAGGTCGACCGCCTTGCATTATTGAAAGACGTTGTAGAGCGAATCCTGGGCTGGCGGACCAGGCTTTCGGGCTTAGAATTTATGCAAGCCTGGCAGGCAAAGCTGGCTTTCCTGGGTGAGTGGGTGTGGATTGTTCCGGCACAGGCTCAGAGCGGCAGCTCGCAGGCAGGATTAAAATGCCGGATCCTGGGACTGGAAGCGGATGGAAGTTTACGTGTTGAAGATGAAACCGGCACGGTTCGCCGATTTGTATCGGCAGAGGTCCATCTTCGCCCACTTTTAAAAGAATAACGGTTGAATGTTAAGAGCACAAACCTGAATATCGTTTTGTATGGAGGTTCCGCATGCTAGATGATTTTCGCAGCCAGGCCGACACCCCCTTCTTTGAAGATACTCCGCCGGAGGAGGTGAGCTATGAAACCCAGACCCGGCGGGATTTTCTGGGTATGACCCCATTCCAGCGGTTTATAATCGCGATCTTCTTGCTCCTCATCACGCTGCTCTTAAGCTCCTTTTGCCTGCTGGTAACCGGCAAGCTGGCTTTTCCGGGCTAAAATATTTTGACGATTAAACGACCTGGGCGGCCAATCTGGCCGCCCAGTCTCGCTGGTTGATTTATTCCTCACTGGCGCCAACCTGGCGCAGGTCAGCATCCGCTATCCGGGCCAGCGAGACCACACTATCTCCCTCGCCTGCTTCCATTAACCGTACGCCCCGGGCGGCACGCCCGGACTGGCTGACTGCCTGTACTTTGGTGCGCAAAACAACTCCGTTGGCGGAAATCAAGGTCAAATCATCGGCAGCCTGGACCACGCGGGCTGAAGTAATCCGCCCGATTGAATCCAGCGCTTTTTTATCGATCGTTTGCACGCCCCTGGTGGCGCGGCTTTTGACTGGATATTCTGTCAGAGGGGTGCGCTTGCCAAAACCACGCGTGGTTACGATCAATAAATAACCGTCCTTTTCAACGACCTCCATGCTGGTGACAGCATCCTTGGCATCGAGACGAATCGCGGTGACTCCGGCGGAAGCGCGTCCGGTGGGACGGATCGCCTGTTCGGAGTAGCGCAATGCCTGGCCCAGCTCGGTAACCAGGATGATGTCGTCTTTACCGTGGGTCAGGCGCGCCCATCCCAGCTCATCTTCGTCGTCCAGATTGATGGCGATCAAACCGGAGGGGCGAACGGATTCCAGCTCGGAGAGGGGCAGGCGTTTGATCCGCCCGCGGCGGGTTGCCATGATGCAAAAATTCGACTTGTCAAATTTGGGTACTGCCAGAGCAGCTGTAATGGTTTCGGATGGACCAAGGGTAAGAATATTGACTACGGGTACGCCGCGTCCGGTGCGATCAGCCTCGGGAATCTGGTAGGCTTTCACGGAATAGACTTTGCCTTTATCTGAGAAGAACAAGACTGTATTAAGCGTATTTGCCGGCAGAAGGATCAAGATCTCGTCTTCTTCTTTCATGTGGTGTCCGGTCACGCCGCGCCCGCCGCGTCCCTGGGCGCGGTAAGCTTTAGCAGCCACGCGCTTGATATAACCGCGCTGGGTCAGGCTGACAAGGACTGCTTCATCGCGGACCAGCTCCTCTTCATTGAATACATCACTGGCACCATGGGCAATCTGGGTCCGGCGTTCGTCGTCGTACTTTTCAATGACCTCATCGAGATCGGTCTTGATCAGGTCCAACACTTTGGTGGGATTCTGGAGCAGGTCTTCCAGGAAAGCAATCCGCTCCAGGGCCTGGCGCTGTTCGTCCTCAATTTTTTGGCGTTCGAGGGCTGCCAGGCGGCGCAGCTGCATATCCAGGATAGCCTGAGCCTGGCGCTCAGACAGGTTGAAGCGGGTTATCAGGCGTTCTTTGGCGATGTCAGCATCGGGTGACTGGCGAATGGTGGCGATGACATCGTCGAGATTTGCCAGGGCAATCAATAAGCCAGCCAGGATGTGGGCGCGCTCGCGGGCGCGGTTCAGCTCAAATTCAGAGCGGCGCAGAATAACAACCTGGCGATGCTCGATGAAAATCTGTAAGGCCCGTTTGAGGGTCAGCAGGCGAGGCTCGCCATCCACCAGGGCCAGCATCTGGACGCCAAAAGTCGATTGGAGGGGAGTGTATTTAAACAGCTGGTTGAGAACCTTGCGCGGTTGGGCGCTCCGGCGCAGCTCGATCACGATCCTCATCCCGCGGCGGTCCGATTCATCGCGCAGGTCCGAGATGTCGTCCAGACGGCCTTCACGGGCCAGCTCAGCAATGCGCTCGATCAGGGTGGTTTTATTGAGCTGGTAAGGGATTTCAGTGATGATAATCCGGTAGCGATCGTGGCTCATTTCATCAATATGGGCGGTGCCGCGCAAGACGATCCGCCCGCGCCCGGTGCTGTATGCCTGCAGGATGCCTTCTGAGCCGACGATGATCCCACCAGTGGGGAAATCTGGGCCGGGTACCAGCTTGAGCAGCTCTTCAACGGATATCTCGTCCAGGCGGTCGAAATGGTCAATGACATACTGGATGGCGCGCCCCAGCTCGCCTAAATTGTGGGGAGGAATGTTGGTAGCCATACCCACTGCGATCCCGGAGCTTCCGTTCAAGAGTAAATTGGGCAGGCGCGCTGGCATGACTACCGGCTCCTGTAATGAGCCGTCGAAATTGTCGCTGAAATCGACGGTATTCTTATCGATATCCGTGAGCATTTCTTCAGCCATGTGAGAGAGGCGGGCTTCGGTATAACGCATGGCTGCCGGAGCATCGCCATCAATCGAGCCAAAGTTTCCCTGCCCCTCGACCATGGTATAGCGCATGGAAAAATCCTGTGCTAACCGCGCCATCGCTTCGTAGACAGCAGAATCACCATGCGGGTGATATTTACCCAGTACATCCCCGACGATACGAGCAGATTTCTTAAAAGGACCTGTGGCGCGAATGCCCATATCGTGCATGCCAAACAAAATCCGGCGGTGGACGGGTTTCAGGCCATCGCGGGCATCTGGCAGGGCACGAGAAACGATGACCGACATGGCATAATCCAGGTAGGCTGATCGCATTTGATCGTCGATATTGACTGATTGAATAGAACCGATATCCATAAAATTCCTCTTTCCAGAGCATAAAAAATGCGCCAGCAGTGTGGACGCATCCTGGCTAATTATACTCTTGAAAGCCGGGTAGCGCTGCAGCAGGTCGCGGCTTCATTAACATGTTTTAATTGGCAGGAATAATGTCCGGATTGGGTCGGTGATGGGAGGGGTGAAGAGGTTAACCATTGAGCGGTCTGCCTGGCAGACCGCTCAACCCATCCTTAGAGAGAATAGCAGCTCGGCGAAGCTGAGAATTAATTATTTTGCAGAAAACGGTGGATTGCGGCTGCGGAACGACGCCCGGCAGCCGTGGCTGTGACGACCAGGTCTGGGCCGGTCACATCATCTCCACCCGCAAATACACCCGGGCGAGAGGTGGCGCCGGTTTCGGGGTCAGCCACGATCAAGCCGTATTTATGGGTTTTCAGTTCGGGGGTGGTCTCTCCGATAATCGGATCAGGCCAGTAGCCCAACGCCAGGACGGCCGTATCCGCTTCCAGGATGAAATTCGAGTCAGCGATAGGTACTGGCCGGCGCCGCCCTTTGGCGTCTGGCTCACCCAGCTCCATACGAATGCACTCGATCTGCGCCAGGCGCCCATCTTCCCCGGCAATAAAGCGCACCGGCTGGGTAAGGAACTGGTACTGAGCGCCTTCTTCACGCGCCAGGCCGCGATCTTTTTTACTACCAGGCATTTCGTTTTCAGTGCGGCGGTAAAGGCAGGAAACTTCTTCGGTATCCAGGCGCACGGCAGTTCGTAAACAGTCTGAGGCCGTGTCGCCGCCGCCAATGACCGCCACTTTTTTGCCCAGCTCGGGACGAGAAGCCAGATCAGCGGGGAGATACTCGGGATCAACGTTGAAGCGGATCAGGAATTCGGTGGCTTTATAGACGCCAGGACGCTCTTAGCCCAATACTTCCATGGGGCTGACCATTTCCGAGCCAACACGAAGAAAGAGAGCGCTGATGACTGCAGCAAAA
>JAJZSS010000035.1 GCA_021849525.1 Chloroflexota bacterium | reverse complement strand
GGCAAGATTGGATCCGCCGGGGTCTTCCATATACAGGCTGATCGCTTCCCAGCCGGTCGCGCCCCAGGCCAGGTCGGCGCGGCCGGCGCCGGCGGCGCCTTCTTCCCCGATTTGCGGGTAGCAGACCCAGGAGGAGGGTGGATTGTGATTCAGGGCGTTATTCACGCCCATCAACAAGGCCGCAGCCTGGGCTCTGTGGTTGGACTGCTCGCTGAAGACGACTGCCGCCGGGACGCCCGCCATCTGGCGGAAATAATTCACCCGGCGCAGGACGGCCTGGCGGTAGGCAGGTGAAGTTGTGCCGGGATCGCATGCAGGATGGTCGCCGGTCCATTCGATGGGGGTCTGGGTGTAGGAAAGGTATTCCTGCCGGTACAGGTCCAGGGCGGCCTGGCGGCTGTTCGGAAGCTGCACGCCGGGCGGGGTGAGCACGATGGGCAGGTGCAGAATGCTGGAATCCGCCTGAGCCTGAGGGCTGGCAAGCCGGTCGAAGAGCTGGGAGTCACGCAAAGGCTGCGCCGGTGGGGCAAGGTGGAATATTTCCGCCTGGACCGGCTGCGGTTGGAACAAGAATCCTGTTCCCAGGGTTAATACGGCGAGCAGAGCCAGGATCAATCGCATCCGCCCCACGCCTGGCCGGAAAAACTGCATCAGGGTCTCCTTACATGCCGAAAAACTTAACCCTATTCTATTCCATTTTCAGGCGCAGCCGGGATATTGATTTAAAATTTTTGTCGATTAATCAAACAGGAACGGACATGGGAGAATCCAGATCAGGTCCTTATTCGTTTGCATAAACAAAATCGATAACGGACCTTACAGGTTTTAAGGTAATCCGAAGCGACCAACGCCATGCGCTGGATCGTGATCCGGATACCCGGGCGTTATGCGGCAACCTGTACGGTCGTCATTAATATGGGTTACCGGAGACGATTTACACCACCTGTCTGTATTAGGCAGCCTACAGATCGGCAATCTGCAAGACGATCTTGCCCCGCACATGCCGGCTTTCGCTCAACGCATGCGCCTGGCGGATCTCATCCAGGGTGTAGACGGTGGTAGCGATCGGCTTAAGCTGGCGGCTGTCAATCAAACGGGCAATCTCAGACAGGGTCAGGGTGTCACATACATCTGCGGTGACGAATGCACTGCGCACTCCATGGGTGGCCGCAGCTTCGGGAGACGGAAACTGGACCAGGGAAGCCAAAATCCCTCCCGGCTTGAGCAGCTTCCAGGAGCGGGTCTGGGTGTTGTCGCCCATATCGCCTACCAGATCTAAAACAACATCCACATCGTGGACCACGTCTTCGAAACGCGTGGTGGTGTAATCGATCACCTCGTCAGCGCCCAGGCTGTGCAGGTATTCGAAATTGACCGCCCTAGCGGTGGCGATCACGTGGGCACCGCGCAGTTTGGCCAGCTGCACACCCACACTGCCCACCCCACCAGCAGCCGCATGGATCAGCACCGTCTGGCCCGCGCGGATGCCAGCAGCATCGTACAAGGCCCGCCAGGCAGAATTTGAAACATGGGGTAAGGCGGCAGCCTGGAGAAAATCAAGGGTAGCCGGTTTGAGCGCCACCTGGGAGGCGGGTACAGCGATATATTCGGCATAAGCGCCGTTACTGCTCGGGTTAGCCCGGCCAAAGATCGCATCCCCGGGCTGGAAATCGTGCACTTCCGACCCGACGACCTCAACTACCCCGGAGATATCCAGGCCCAGGATCAGGGGGAAATTGTAGGTGTAATAGTCCGTCAGGTAGCCGTTGCGGACCGCCCAATCGAAAGGGTTGACCGAAGTTGCGGCAATCCGGACCAGGACATCTCCCGCCCCAATCTCCGGACAGGGCGCATCCCCAATGTCCAGGACTTCGCTGCTGCCATAACCGTGCATTGAGACTGCTTTCATCGATTCCATTTGTTCCTCAAAGATTAATTAAAAATACCCGCCGCTGCAATTTCCAGGTTGGGTTGGTTGTCTCTACAAAGTATTCAGGATTGTTGGAAGACCGGAGATTATATAGGATAATTTTTATCTTAAATATACGGGTTGTCAATGACCAGTATCGGGTTTCTCTGGCGGCAGGCGAAACCGGGCCACGTTCCCCCGTTATTCCAGGTCTTTCAGGTCGGCGCGCAGGTAAAGGAGGGTGTCGAGGTGGCTGCTGTACAGTCTGTAATCTGCACTGAGCAGCGCCTCCAATCCGGGATACTCAAACCGCCCCAGCAGGATGATCTCCGGGCGGTATTCGGTGACCAGGCGGGTGATCTCAGCCTGGGGAAGCTCACCGCTGGCCAGGCGCTTGGAGGTGAGCACCGCCAGCTCGGGAGGAACCAGGATATCGGATTGAAAGGCGAACATGGGCAGGTCGGTGAACATCCACTGGATCTGCGCCCCGAAAGGGGTAATTTCATCCAGGATGACCTGCTCGCTGGCGGGCTGGGCTGACTGCAGGGCGATGAAATACGGCTGGTGATCGAACTCCTCCCACACGGGCGGCAGGCGCTGCCACAGCAGTACCACCACCAGTCCCAGGCCGGCGACAGTGGTTGTGACCTGCGCCAGGGAGATCTTCTGGCGGTGGAAAAGGCGGGCCAGCCCACCAAACGCCTCCCCCAGGCCGCCGGCCGCCAGGCAAACTGCCGGCAGGGTGAGCAGCAGAGTGTGGTGGTACCAGGCAGGTGAGACCAGGACGAAAAATCCCAGCCCACCCAGCAGCCAAACCATCAAATACAGCGCCAGCCACTGCCGGCGGCGCAGCGCGCTCCAGGCGCCGAGCAGCGCCAGGCCGAAGATGGGCAGCGCCCCGGCCAGCAGCTCGAAGCGTGAGTATTCTTCCTGGTAACCCTGGTAATAATTGCTCATCCCGGCTTCGAGATGCGGCAAGATCAGCTCCAGCATTTGCGCGGGACCAATGACATTCAGGCAGATCCCGGCAAGTACCAGGAAAAAAGCCAGACTCCACAGCAGTAATGGCTTAAGCGCTGCCTGCAGCTTGAAACTCGCGGCCTGCCCTGCAGCAAGGATGATCCCAACCTGGAAGACTGGCACAAGGAAGCCGGTAAACAGCTTGGTCATGACCGAATAGCCCAATAGAGCTCCCGAGAGCAGCAGCCAGATGGGGTGTGGGCGGGAATGCCAGTGCATCAGGATTGCGAGGGAAGCGAACGCCAGGGCGAGGGCGGGCAGGCCGATCATCACCGAGACAGAGAGCGCCGGGACGAAGGGCGTGAGCAGGAGTAAGAACACCGCCAGCAAAGCCTGCCAGCCGCCCCACACCCGCTGCACAACGAATGCCAGGCTGGCGGCGAGCAGACCGGCGAAGGCCAGGACGAGGTGGCGGGCGGCATTCAGGTCGTCCTGCATCCAGGGGAAGAGGCGCGCCAGAGACAGGGTGAAGACCGGCGGCTGGTCGCTCCAGACCTCGCTGTAGAGCTGGCAGCCGCGCTCCACCAGCCGGGCTTTGATCAGGTTGACGCCTTCATCGGTATCAAACTGGAAGGTAGTGCGGTAGGGGTAGAACAAAAACAGCAGACCACAGAACAAGGCCGCACCGGCGAAGGGAACGACCAGCTTTCGAGCATATGCAACGTGCATGGCTCAGATTATAAAACCAAAACACTGCTCCCGGCGACCTGGTGCGCTGCCGAAATTTTTTGTTACGTACTTCGCAAGCCTGTAGCCTATCAAAAATGTGTGCCGGGAAGGGCAGGATAGCAGATAGAATAATCGTACACCTGCTGGTCTGAGCGCCCGCAGAAATCCCCGGGGAGAAAGATTTATGCTCGATACCCAACCGCTTAAGCATCTCCTGATGGAGCCAGATAAAGTTGAAGATCTGAAAATTCCACAGAGCATCGTGATCGATTTGATCTTCCGCCTGTTATTTAATGAAGGAAACGTCTCTCTGACGCGTTTTACAGATGTGTTGAAGATCTCCAGCCGGATTATCGACAGCTTATTACTGTGGATGCAAAAAGAGCATCTGGCCGAAGTCTCGAAAGCCAGCGGCGACCTGGGCCGTCTGGCGTACATCTACACCCTCACCCAGGCCGGCGAGCAGCGGGCACGTGATTCGTTCGAGCGCAGCCAGTACATCGGCCCGGTGCCGGTACCGATCCAGGATTATAACGAGGGGATCGAGTTACAAACCCAGGTGCGCCGCTCGGTGAACTCCCAGCAAACCATTGATGCCCTGCGCCAGCTGATCTTACCCGCCGATTTTCACCGCCGGGTCGGTCCGGCAATTAATTCGGGTTCTTCATTATTTATCTATGGCCCGCCGGGCAATGGCAAGACCACCATCGCCCAGGCAATTGCCGGACTGATCGGCGGGAGCGACCCGATCTGGCTGCCATACGCCATCACTGCCGGCGGGCAGATCATCCAGATCCACGACCGGCTGATCCACCGCCAGGTCACCCCCGAGAACGGACGCGCCAGTGGGATCAGCCGCATCGACCGGCGCTGGGGGCTGTTCGAACGCCCGGCGGTGATGGCCGGCGGTGAGCTCAATATGGAAGCCCTCGACCTGCGCTTCGACCCGATTGCCAAGATTTACGAAGCCCCCCTGCAGATGAAGGCCAACGGGGGCATGTTCCTGATCGACGACTTCGGCCGCCAGCAGGTGACCCCCAGCAAGCTGCTCAACCGCTGGATTGTACCCCTGGAGAGCCGGGCCGATTTCCTGCGCCTGCAAACCGGGCAGACGATCGTGGTGCCCTTCCGCATGCTGCTGGTCTTTTCCACCAACCTGGACCCCAACGAGCTGGTGGATGAGGCTTTCCTGCGCCGGATCCAGCTCAAAGTCGAGGTAAGAAGCCCCGACGAGCGCCTGTTCTTCCAGGCATTCGTCAAATACTGCCGTGATTTCAGCGTGGCGATCGATAAAGATCTGTTCATCCACCTGGTGCAAAACTGGTATCACAAGCACGGGCGGGTGATGCAGTTCGTCCATATCCGGGATATTCTGCGCACCGTGCAGGCGCTGTGCGAATACGACTGCGCACCGATGCACCTGGACAAGGCATTAATCGACGAGGCGTGCCGGGCATATTTCGTCGAGTAAGTTTTGGTATACTAAGGTTGTGGCCCAGCCGTTCGAGATCACTGCCTCAATCCAACAGGCGCTCCAGGCGATCGACCAGGGGCGCGCCCAGATCGCCAGCCTGGCAATCTCCAGCCTGCAAGCCGAGCGGCTGCGCCTGCGAGCCCGGGTGCGGGCAGCCCACTTCACAGCCTGGCTGGATGGCTACGGCTTGAACGCTGATGAGGCGGCGGAGGTGCTGATCGACGGGCGAAAACTGCCCGGCCGGGAGGGGGAAATCCGGCAATTAAAGCGTGCTTACCAGGCGCTGGAGCAGATCGAAGCCTGGGCAGAAGCCGAGAGCCCGCTGGACGAGAAAAACCTGTGCCGGCTGCATGCTATCCTTGCCTCCGGGCGCAAATCCAGACCCTCCAAATTCCGCCCCGATCCTGCCATCCCCGGACGCATCGATCCCTTATTGAGCTGGCTGAGCCAGGAACAAACCCCAGATGTGCCACCCGCCCTGCTGGCGGGGATGGCGCAGTTCGAGATCAATGCCAGCCAACCCTTCGCCGATTTCAACGCCCGGCTGGGACGCATGCTGGCAGACTGGGTGCTGGCGCGCAGCGGTTATCCGCTGCAGCGCACCGCCGCCCTGGAAGAATCCTTCGCCGCTGACCTGCCCGCCTACCAGGCAGCCGCGGCGCTGGATGAAGCAACCCCCTGGCTGGAATATTTCACTGCCCGCCTGGCGGCAGCGTACGCCGAAGCCGCCCTGCAGGCCAGCCAGCTTAACCCAGCTCCAATAGCGCCAGCGGATACGGATGAGACACTGCCCCGCCCGGATGCCCGTGCCCGGCGGGTGCTGCGCCTGCTCGCGGCGCAAGCCGAAATTTCGGTCAAAGATGTGAGGCGCATCCTGGGCGTACCGCCCAAAGCTGCCGGCGAGCTGCTGGAAAGCTGGCTGCAGCAGGGCTGGCTGGTGAAAGCCGGGGCGCGCTACAAAATGTCAGGCGGGCTGAGAACAAATTTTCAACAGCTGGTCGAACAAGACGACTGAACCAGACCATCTCGGGGGAACCACCATGCCAAACCTCTCCACTGCCCTGCGCGCCATCCGTTTTACCGGTCTGCGGGTTGTATTCCTGACCGCCCGCCACAGCCTGCAGCGGCTGTTACGCCGCACAATGCCTGAACCGCACCCATCGGATAGTATCCTGATCCCCGGCAGCCTGCTGCGCGGCGAGCCGGATGCTACCGGCCTGACCCTGCACTACGAACACGCCGAGCTGCGGGTGGATTATCTGGGCCCAGGGATCGTGCGCCTGGACTGGGGACCCGGGACGCCCATCCCACCTTATGCCATCGCCCGCCAGGAATGGCCCACCCCACAGCTGGAGATCAAAGAAACCTACGCCGGCTGGCAGCTGACCAGCCCGGAGATCGCGGTGTTCCTGGATCGCTCGGGGGCAGCGGATTTCCGCCATCTAAACCGCGCTGCAGCGAATGCGGCAGAAAAGCCAATCCTGCACATGGCCGCGCCGCTGCGCTCTTTATACGATAGTGAATACCCTGGCCCTGCCTGGCTGGAGCGGGCCAGCCTGGCACCGGAAACCTGCCTGTACGGGCTGGGCGAGCAAAGCGGTCCCCTCAACCTGTGCGGCGGAAGCTTCCGGCTGTGGAATACCGACCCCGGCGGCGCCTACGGCCCGGGCGACCAGCCAATCTACGCCCCGCTGCCGGTGTATTACACCCTGCAGGCCAATTCCGGCTACCTGCTGTTTTACGAAAACAGCTTCCCGGCACAGATTGATTTCGATTCAGATTCCTCGCCCGGTGTGGCTCCCGGCGTAGCCCAGGCCTGGTTCAGCGGCGGGCGGCTGCGCTATTATTTCATCCCCGGCCCGCCGGCGCAGGCGCTGGAGCGCTACACACAATTGACCGGGCGCGCTCCGCTCCCACCCCGCTGGGCGCTGGGCTACCACCAGTCGCGCTGGGGGTACGAGAACGAAGCCGATGTGCGGGCGGTGATGGCAGGCTTTCGCCAGCGCGGCTGGCCGCTCAGCGCCATCCACCTGGATATCGATTATATGGACGGCTTCCGGGTTTTCACCGTCGACCAGGAGCGCTTTCCCGACCTTAAGCAGCTGACTGCCGACCTGCAGTCTGAAGACGGGGTGAAGCTGGTGACGATTATTGACCCCGGGGTGAAGCGCGATCCCGATTACCCGCTCTACCAGGAGGCGCTGGAGAACGGTTACTTCGCGGCCTGCCCGGATGGCTCAGTCTACACGGGGGTGGTCTGGCCCGGCGAATCGTGCTTCCCGGATTTCACCAATCCTGCCGTGCGGCGCTGGTGGAGCGAGCAGTACGCCGTCCTGCTGGAGCAGGGCGTGGCGGGCATCTGGCACGACATGAACGAGCCGGCGGCCTTTGTGGGGATGGGCGATCCCAGCCTGCCGCCAGATGTGCGCCATATCCTGGAAGGCCAGGGCGGCGACCACCGCCAGGCGCACAACCTTTACGGGCTGCTAATGAACCGCGCCGGGTATGAGGGTCTGCAGAAACTGGCTCCCGAACGCCGCCCGTGGCTGCTGTCCCGCTCTGGCTGGGTCGGCTCGCCGCGCTATGCCTGGGCCTGGACGGCGGACGCCGAATCGAGCTGGGGGATGCTGCGGGCCGGGCTGCTGACCGTGCTGGGGCAGGGCCTGTGCGGCTGGCCTTACTCCGGGCCGGATATCGGGGGCTTTGACGGCAACCCGGACGCCGAGCTGTTCCTGCGCGGCTTCCAGCTGGCCAGCCTGCTGCCCTTCTTTCGCGGGCATTCGGCGCGCAGCACGGACCGCCGCGAGCCCTGGGTGTACGGCGAGCCCACTACCACCCTGGTCGGTGAAAGCCTGCGCCTGCGCTACCGCCTGCTGCCTTATCTCTACACCCTGGCCTACGAAGCCAGCCAGACCGGCTGGCCGCTGGTGCGACCGCTGTTCTGGGATGCGCCCGGCGAGCGGCGGCTGTGGGAGGTGGGCGATGCCTTCCTGCTGGGCGGCGCGCTGCTGGCGGCGCCGGTGCTTGAGCCCGGGCAGCTGGAGCGCAGCCTGGTGCTGCCCGCCGGGGAGTGGCGCGATTATTGGACCGGGGCGCTGCACAAAGGCCCGGCCCAGGTGCGCCTGGCAGCGCGGCTGGAAAACATCCCCCTGCTGGTGCGGGCAGGGAGCATCCTGCCGGTGGACGTGGCGGAAGGCGCCGGCTGCCAGCCCGGCCTGGAGATCACCCCCGATTCCAGCGGCAGCGCACAGGGCAAGTGGTATACAGACGCCGGGGATGGCCCGCAGGATGCCCCCTGGCGGCTGGATGAATTCACGCTCGAAGCCGTTGGCGGCGCCTGGGCATTGAGCCGCAAGAGTATGGGAACCTATCCTTACGGTGAAGGCGAAATGGTGCTGATCTGCAAAGGCGGCTGGCAGCCGGTGCGGGCTCGCGTGGACGGCGAAGAGCGGCCGGTGGTGGAGGGCGTGCTGCGCGTCCCAGAGGGATTCCAGGAGATTATCTTACTGGGGGAATAGCTATTCAATGATCACCCCTGCCTACATCAAAGCCCACGAACACAGCAGCTTTCATCGCGTGGAAATCCTGCGCAGCCCTTACAGGCGGTAGAGGGCAGCTGGTAGCAATTTCTGTACGCCTCCCTCACCAAAAATCGCGTTTCTGCGTACAATATAACTGTCCCACCAACAAGGAGGCCGCATGGATTTCAACCGCTACTTCAGCAACGCCGACCTGGAAAGCAGCCTGCGTGAATGGGCTGCTGCGTTTCCCAAAATCCTGAAATTAACGCA
Organism: Chloroflexota bacterium; assembly: GCA_021849525.1. Lineage (GTDB taxonomy): Bacteria > Chloroflexota > Anaerolineae > Anaerolineales > UBA4823 > JAJZSS01. Next base: position 549 of record JAJZSS010000035.1, on the reverse strand, counting down.
GCTTGGCAAAAGCTACGAGAAAAGACCCATCTGGCTGCTGACCATTACCAATCCGCGCAGCGGGGCGGACAGCGAAAAACCCGCCATCTGGATCGACGCCAATATCCACGCCACCGAGGTGGCCGGGACGACCACAGCGCTGATGCTGGCGCACACCCTGCTGAGCGGTTTCGGCAGCGACGAACGCCTGACTCGCCTGCTGAACACGGTCACGTTTTACATCGCCCCGCGTCTGAACCCGGACGGGGCCGAGCTGGCCCTGGCGGATAAGCCACGCTACCTGCGCTCCGGCGTGCGCCCGTACCCCTACCTGGAAAAGGACGAAGGCTTGCACGAAGCCGATATCGATGGCGACGGGCGCATCCTGCAGATGCGCATCCCCGACCCCAATGGGGATCTCAAGATCAGCAGCCTGGAACCGCGGCTGATGGAAAAACGCCGGCCTGATGAGCAGGGCGGGCAGTATTACCGCGTCCTGACCGAGGGCTTGATCGAGAACTACGACGGGGCGCTGATCAAGATCGCCCGCGACTACGAAGGACAGATCGG
>JAJZSS010000034.1 GCA_021849525.1 Chloroflexota bacterium | reverse complement strand
GGAGCAGGTCCAGGAAAAAATGGATGAGTTTGTGGCTTATCGCCACCGCACACAGCCGCCTGGAGCCAGCCTGGGCTCAATGTTCAAGAATCCAGCGGAAGATTATGCTGGAAGATTGATCGAAGCTGCCGGATTGAAAGGCACCCGAAGCGGCGAGGCCGAGATCAGTACCGTTCATGCTAATTTCTTTATCAATCATGCCGGTGCAAAAGCGGATGATCTCCGCCGACTGATCGATCTGGCTCGCTCTGAAGTACTGCGACAGTTTGGTGTAGAGCTGGAACTGGAAATTGAATTAATCGGCGCGTGGTAAGCGCTGATTGGCACAAACAACAACGGGAGATTGGATGAGTTCACAAGACAGGTTGCAGGTAGGGGTCATCTTTGGAGGTCGCTCCGGCGAGCATGATGTTTCGCTGATGTCTGCGCGCTCCGTACTGGATGCCCTGGACCGCCAGAAATACACCATCATCGAGATCGTTATCGATCCCGAAGGGGGATGGTGGGCTGGTGAGCATGTCCTGGAGATGTTAGCCAACCACCAGACCCAGGCTTTACAACCGGTTACCATCCTACCGGATCCTACCCGACCGGGTCTTTACCGACTGCAAGATTCAATGCCTGTCGGATTGCTTTCTCGCCTGGATGTCGTGTTCCCGGTACTGCACGGCACCTTTGGTGAAGATGGGACCCTGCAAGGATTACTTGAACTGGCAGATATCGCTTATGTAGGTGCTGGAGTTTTAGCCTCCAGCCTGGGAATGGATAAAGGTGTTTTCAAAGAAGTTATGCGCGCTCATAACATCCCGGTCCTTGAATCAAGAGTTTTCTTAAGGAGCGAGATCGAGCATGGATTGGAGCACGTGATCGCCCAGGCTGAGACCATCGCACCTTACCCCTTATTCGTCAAGCCAGCGAATCTGGGTTCATCGGTCGGGATCACCAAATGCCGCACTCGCTCAGACCTGAGCGAAGGTCTCTACGAAGCCAGCCGTTATGACCGGCGAGTGCTGGTGGAGCGTGGGATCAATGGGCGTGAAATTGAGGTCAGTGTCCTGGGCAATGACCAACCTCAGGCATCGATTCCCGGTGAGATTATCCCGGCCGGTGATTTTTATTCCTATGAGGCGAAATATCTGGACGAGCATTCCCGGCTTCTTATCCCTGCTCCCTTAACTCCTGAGCAGCAAGCGGAAGTTCAAAAGATCGCTGTTGAAGCTTACCTTGCCATCGACGGCGCAGGGATGGCCAGAGTGGATTTCTTATTGGATAAGGACACGGGCAGTCTGTATTTGAACGAGGTTAATACTATTCCAGGGTTTACAAAGATCAGCATGTACCCGAAACTATGGGAAGCCAGCGGCCTCCCCTATCCCCAGTTGGTAGACCGGCTGATCGAATTGGCGCTCGAGCGCAAGCAAGACCGGAATCGCACCGAACGTCATTACCGGAGGCAAGATAATTATGGCGCGTAGCACACGAACCACAACCCGTACGGATCCTAATCGCCGGATCAGCCGGCATTATGATCTATCGACCACCCAGCTGCATCTGAAAGCCAGTGGCCTGCGCGGCAGCCAGCCGCCGCCCGTGATGGCGCGCAGCTCAACCAGCAGCGTGGCGACTGCACCTCGCCGCCGAACCAGACCCCGCCGGCGATTCGCCTTGACTCTCCCCATGCCGGGAGCAGAGGTGCAGTTCCCTGCGATTCCACAGCTGCGTTTGAGCTGGCGGATCGTATCCCTCGCATTAACCATCCTGGTTGGATCAGCGCTCTATCTTTACTCGAACACACCCATGTACACGGTTAAAGGCGCTGAGATCAGCGGCTTGCAGCGGCTTACACCGTTGGAAGTCAATACCGTGCTGGGAATTGCCGGGCAGCCGATCTTCATGGTCGATGCGACCAGTATCCAACAAACACTGGAAACTGAATTTCCTGAGTTTTCCGCCATAGAAACCACCGTCTCCCTGCCAGCTTCGGTGACGATTTCAGTGACCGAGCGAATTCCTGTTGCTGTGTGGCGCCAGGATAGCCGTACCTTGTATGTTGCTGCAGATGGGATTGCCTTCCCCTCTCGCAGCCAGGAAGTCGATCCAACCCTGCCAGTGATCGAGGCGTCTGCGAATCCACCTGCGCCTGCTGCCGTGCCGATGGTGGACAACATCCTGGACGAACTATATGGCGCTGAAGAAGAAGTATCTTTAGAGCTCACTCCAACCCAGGGAGCTGAAGAGCTGGTAGATCGTAACTTCATGAAACCAGAAATGGTCGCCAATCTTCTGACCATCGCTGAACACGCCCCTAAGGGTGTACCGATTGTATTCAACGCCGAACATGGTCTTGGCTGGACCGATCCTGGTGGTTGGCAAGTTTACTTTGGAGCACTAAAGGATATAGAAACTAAATTACGTGTGTACGATGCGCTGCTGGCACATCTTGACCAGGAAGATACATTACCGAGGTTGATCAGTGTCGAATATGTGCATGCCCCGTACTACCAATTGGAGCAAAAACGGGATGGATGATTCGATTGTCGTAGGAATAGATGTTGGTACGACGAAGATATGCACCCTGGTTGGGCGTGAGGAAGCCCCCGGCAAGATCCGGATTCTGGGGGTTGGAATCGAGCCGTCTCAGGGCATCAAGAAAGGCGCCGTCATGGATATGGGTGCAGCCGCTCAGGCTGTTGCCCGCTCGATCGATAAAGCTGAGCGGACATCTGGTCTGGAAATTGATTCTGCACTGGTCAGTCTGGCGGGCTCAAACGTCTCTTCGACCAACAGCCGGGGAGTGGTGGGTGTCTCGGGGCGCGTAATTACCCCCGATGATCTGGTGCGGGCTGTCGATGCGGCTCGGGCTGTGGCTATTCCCCACAATCGCGAAATCATTCATGTCATCCAACGCGGCTTCAACGTGGACGGGCAGGAAGGAATCCGCATGCCGGTAGGGATGCATGGCTACCGGCTGGAGGTAGAAACCCATATCATCACCGCCTCCGCTGCCAGTGTGGAGAATCTACGCCAGTGTGTGGCTCAGGCAGGTGTGAATGTCTCTCAATTTGTCCTCAACCCACTGGCCTCCGGTGAAGTTGTACTTACTGAAACCGAACGGCAGATGGGGGTAGTGGTCTGCGATATCGGCGGTGGAACATCCGATATGGCAATCTATATTGACGGCGACGTGTGGCACACTGCTGTACTGGCTATCGGTGGAAATCATATTTCTTCTGATATCGCTCACGGCCTGCGCCTGCCCATGTCTCAGGCTGAGGAAATCAAAATCGAGCACGGATATGCCGCGCGCGATGAAGTTGCACCCCACGAATACTTCAATATCAAGCCATTTGGGGAGCAGGATACAGTGCAAATCAGCCGCCAGGATTTGTGTGAAATTATCGAGGCGAGGATTGAAGAGATCCTGTCAATGATTGTTCAAGAGATCAAACGTTCCGGCTATGATGGCCTGCTGCCAGCCGGAATGGTGCTTACCGGGGGATCCAGTTTGTTACCCGGTATTCGAAACATCGCCAGCCAGGTACTGGGGGTTCCGGTACGCCTGGCCAGGCCAGAAAACCTGCTGGGTATGGTCGACCAGCTCGACTCACCCGCGTATTCGACCAGCGTCGGCTTGCTCAAATGGGCCACCTTGTTCAGTGAAGTGGCTTCACAACAGGTCAGCAGCCGGCGTCTGACTCCCGCCAATCCGGCGGCTGCCAATCCGACAATGCAGAAAATCCTGAGCTTCTTGCGGCGTATGCTGCCTTAGGAGATTGAACATGGTCGGAAAGCGTTTAATCAGCAATCCCATATGTCGCAGGACAATGCGCTGTAACTGGCACAGCAGCTCGCTCTGCGCATATGAATCATCTTGCGCCTACCATGTAGGTAACCATTCTTGAGGAGGAAGTCATGTCAGGCACCAGTTACAATCTACCCAATCAGATCGAATCGTTCGCCCGCATCAAAGTAGTCGGCGTCGGTGGAGGCGGCTGCAATGCCGTCAACCGCATGATCGACGAAGGTCTACAGGGAGTTGACTTCGTCGCAGTCAACACCGATGCCCAGGCTTTGATGCAATCCAAAGCCACCACCCGTGTGCGCATTGGCGAAAAACTCACCCGCGGCCTCGGCTCCGGCGGTGATCCTGAAACCGGACGCAAAGCTGCGGAAGAATCTTCTGAGCAGATGTACGAAGTTCTGCGCGGCTCAGACATGGTGTTCATCACCTCGGGCATGGGCGGCGGCACCGGCACCGGCGCTGCTCCGATCATGGCCCAGATCGCCAAGGAAGTGGGCGCGCTGACCATCGGTGTGGTTACTCGCCCATTCACCTTCGAAGGTTCGCGGCGCATCCAGTCTGCTGAAGCTGGTATCGCTAAGCTCAAAGATCAATCGGACACTTTGATTGTGATCCCTAACGACCGCTTGCTACAGATCGTGGACAAGCGCGCCAACCTGAACCAGGCTTTTCGCATGGCAGATGATGTCTTGCGCCAGGGCGTCCAGGGTATCTCTGAGCTGATCACAGTTCCCGGCTTGATCAACCTGGACTTCGCCGACGTGCGCACCATCATGTCCGAAGGTGGAGCAGCATTGATGGCTGTAGGCAGCGCGAAAGGTGAGGAAGCCGCCAGCAAAGCCGCCGAACAGGCAATCTCCAGCCAGCTTCTGGATATCACCATCGACGGCGCCCATGGCATCCTCTTTAACGTCACAGGCGGCTCCGATCTAACCCTGTACGATGTGAACCAGGCTGCGGCAATCATCAAGGAAACAGCCCATCCGGATGTGAACTTGATCTTCGGTGCAGTCATCGATCCTGCCATGAAAGATGAAGTCCGCATTACAGTCATCGCCACCGGTTTTGAGCGCACCGGCATGCCTCACCGCATGACCGACCCCAAAGCCCACGAGCATACCAGTGAGGCTCGCTATATTGCAGAACGAACCAATTCGGTTCCAGTTGCACCGCCGCCACAGAAGCAAAACCCGGATTTCCAGCCGCGGGCGTTCAATACCGAAGATCTGGATATTCCGACATTCTTGCGGAACCGCAGTCGCTAGCGTTGCTGACCGGGTGGGCGCATCCCACTCTTAAAAGTGGAGCTGCCTGAGCCGTATGGGCTGACCTGACATCTACGCGCGGCTCAGCCTATTCCCGAAAACCATTCATAACCGGACTCCTCCCGGCTATGTCTGGTTGCCTGGAATATTGCCAGCATGCGGTTTCTGAGCAGCTACTCTCCAATTTTGCCTTCGCATGGAAAAGCGCTGCGTTCCAAAAGGGCCTGGTGACGAACACCAGGCCCTATTTTTTAATCTTACAAAAATGATAATACCCTTGCTCGATTAGAAGGTGTATGTTAAAATCGCTCACATCCTAGATATTGTGTAACATCACTTTATTGCCCCCACCTATGGCGGCAACATTTGTTCTAATATATTCAAACAGGTTAGAAAATGCGCTGTCCCTATTGTAAGCAAGTTAGCTCGCGAGTAATCGACACCTCCCACGATGTACGGGGTGGGATCCGCCGGCGGCGCGAGTGTGAAAACTGTGGCCAACGCTTTAGCACCTACGAACGACCCATCCTGGCGACTCCATTAATTATCAAGCAAGACGGAACCCGTGAAGAATTTGATCGCGACAAGCTGGCGCGGGGCATCCGTATCTCTTGTGCCAAACGACCCGTTTCCGCGGCGGACATTGACCGGTTAATCGGTGAGATTGAAGCTACCCTGCAAGCCCTTGGCCGGGCAGAAGTTTCATCCAGGGTGGTGGGGGATATGGTCATTGCAGGATTGAAGGACCTGGATCAAATCGCATATATTCGTTACGCCATTGTCTATCTGGGTCTCGACGATCTGCAGTCCATCCGCGGCGAGATCGACCGCATCCTTGAAAATTAATCGCTAATCCACCAGCTTGCGCCTTGAAAGAAGGATCGCAGGTTGGACTGTCTCTATTGTTATACATCATCACTCCACGAAGAGAGGTAGTCATGTCTCAAACAGCCACCCCACCGGTAGTTAAAGATGGTATTCTACCCACTCCCCCATTACCACCAGATGTATCTCCGGTCGCGCTGACCGATAATGCTCGCCAGGTGCTTATCCGGCGCTATGTCCGCCGCGGTCATGATGGCAAACCGATTGAGTCGGTGGAAGAAATGTTCTGGCGCGTCGCCTACCATGTCGCCCGAGTAGAAGAAACCTGGGGTGGAGATGTCACCGAACGCGCCCGCCAGTTTTACACCCTGCTCACCTCGAAAAGTTTTTTCCCAAACTCCCCCACCTTCACCGGTGCCGGCACGCCTCTGGGCCAGCTGGCTGCCTGCTTTGTCCTGCCCATTACCGACGACATGGGGCGTGATCCAGCCGGCATCTTTCAGACCCTGCGCGACGCAGCCTTGATCCAGCAAACCGGTGGAGGCAATGGTTTTTCTTTCTCTCGCCTGCGTCCCAAGGGCGCTGTGGTACGCTCTTCAGCAGGCCAGGCAACCGGTCCGGTCGGGTTTTTACGCGTCTACGACAAAGCCTTCGGTGAGATCGCCCAGGGCGGAACCCGCCGCGGTGCGAATATGGCTGTGCTGCGCGTGGACCATCCCGATATCGAGGAATTCATCACCTGCAAAACCGACGAGAATGCCATCACCAATTTTAATATCTCAGTCGGTATCACCGATGAATTTATGCAAGCGGTGCGCGATGGCGACGAGTGGGAGCTGTGTTTCCCCGATCTATCAGCCCCACAGGCGCGCGGCTTTAAAGGCACCCTGGAACAGGCTATCTCAGCGGGAATTCCGATCATCGTCCATAAGACAGTAAGCGCCCGGGATCTATTTGACAAAATAGTCCACCAGGCGCATCACAACGGCGAGCCAGGCATGCTCTTTTTGTCCGAGGCCAACCGCTCCAACCCGGTCCCCCAGCTATACGAATTGGAAGCGACCAACCCGTGTGGCGAGCAATTTTTAGGTCCCTATGAGAACTGCTGCCTGGGCTCGATCAACCTGGCAGAACACTTTGGCCCCGATGGTACAGTCGATTGGGAGACTTTACGCCAGAACACAGAATTATCGACGGTCTTCCTGGATGACGTGGTGGAGGCCAATGCGTATGTCCCCGCCGTCCCCCAGCTCGGCGAAGCTGCCCATCGCGCCCGCCGGATCGGATTGGGCATCATGGGCCTGGCAGATTTGATGTACCATACCGGCATCCGTTATGGATCCGAGGAAGGTCAGGAATTTTCTGCCCAGGTGATGGAATATGTACGCTACCATGCCATGCGCACCAGTGTCGAACTGGCTGAAAAACGCGGCGCTTTTCCTGCAATTTCCGGAAGCCTGTATGACCCGCAGAACCTGAAATGGCAGCCCCCTCAACCACTGGTCCAATACACCCGAGAATGGGACCGCCCAAGCCTGGACTGGAACGCGATCCGAGCTGGTATCCTCACCCACGGTATCCGCAATGCTGCCCAGACGACCGTAGCCCCTACCGGCACCATCGCTACCGTAGCTGGCTGTGAAGGGTATGGATGCGAGCCAGTTTTTGCCCTGGCATATATCCGGCATGTCAACGACAAGGGCAAAGATTTGCAGCTTACTTACACCAGCCCGCTATTCGAGAACGCCCTGATTGCCAGCGGCCTGGACGAAGCTACCCGCGCCGAAATCGTGGAACATGTCATGTCGCACGGCACCTGCCAGGATCACCCCGACGTGCCCGAAACGCTGCGGCATACCTTTGTCGTCTCGCAAGATATCAGCGCAGAAGAACATGTGCGCATGCAGGCCGCCCTGCAGGTCTTCGTGGACAACAGCCTGAGCAAGACGATCAACTTCCCGCCCGACGCCACGGAAGAAGATGTGGCTACGGCATACCAGCTGGCCTGGGAGCTGGGGTGTAAAGGGATTACGGTGTACATCACCGGCTCACGCCAGAAAGTTGTTCTTGAGACCCATGCCACTGCCAAAGAAAAGCAGCCGGAAGTTGCTGCCAATGTCGAAGCAGTCTCAAGCCTGCAGCTCACCAGCAAGCAGCTACCTGTCTGGCATGACAAAAAGAAACCTCGCCCGCGCAGCCTGCGGGGATATACCTACACAGTCAGCACCCCACTGGGGAAAGCATTTGTAACCATCAACGAGAACGGCGGCGACCAGCCCTTCGAAGTCTTCATCAATACCGCCAAAGCAGGCTCAGACACTGCGGCGGTCTCCGAAGCTATCGGGCGCTTGATTTCCTATACCCTGCGCCTGGCCTCCCCCATTACCCCGCGCGACCGCCTGGCAGAAATTCTGAACCAGTTATCGGGTATCGGTGGTGGGCGCTCGCTCGGTTTTGGTCCCAATCGGGTGCGCTCTCTGCCCGATGGCGTGGCCCAGGTGCTGGCAGAATACTTGGAAGCTACGAATTCCCAGGAACTTCCCGAGGAACCTGTGGGCGAACGCGGCAATGGCTACCACCCCCAGACTTCGTCTGAGCCAGCCCCGGCGCAGCTCAGCCTCAAGATAGGCGATCTGTGCCCGGAATGCGGCCAGGCAGCCGTGGTAAATGAGGAAGGCTGCCGCAAATGTTACGCCTGCGGGTTCAGCGAGTGCTAAACCTGAATTTTTCATGGGCAGGGTAATTTCATACTTACCCTGCCCGTTGCGATTATGTTTTCGCCATCTACTTGTCCCGAATGTTATAGCTTACAAACTTCCGGCGTCACCTGCCAGGAGCACTTCCATACCCTTCTTTATTGGGAGAGTGAGATTCCTGCATATGGTGATATCCACCACTTAACCGTGCTGTGCTACCACCTCCAGCATCCCAGTCTGTACTCGCCTGAGGGACTGCAATCCGCCCAAAAATTACTCGTGGATTTCCTGGTGTACGGCCTTAGCCCTGCCCAAGCGCGCCGTCAAAACAAGGATATTGTAGACTCTGGCAACCGTCAAATCAGGATTACCAGCCGCCCCGGACTGCGCGGATCGTACTCGGTCCCGGTACACTGGACAATGACTGTTGCGGATGTCGTTGCAGCTGGAAAAGAGAATTATCTGACTTCTGTGCGCGCCTGGGCGGGAAGTATCTTGCGTGCCCTGCAAGAATTGCCTCCCTATCCGGTCACTTAATAGGCAATCACCTGTTTTCTCCCTGAACCAGCGGTACAATTTATGTAGACAAATCATTAGCTTTATCCTATAGGATGGCTATCATATAGGAAGCTGGGTGTATTTCTGAGCGTTTGCGATGCAGCAATTTCTGACCACCGAAACCCTGATTATTGAACTTTTATTGATTGCCTCCCTGGTTGCCATCGTGGTAAGGCGGCTTCACATCCCTTATACGGTAGCTCTGGTAGTAGTCGGCTTGTTGTTAACTGCCCAGTCAGCCGTCAGGATTGAACTTACCCCCGAACTTATCCTGGCCCTGTTCGTACCTCCTCTGGTTTTCGAAGCAGCATTTCATCTTAAATTGACCGAATTACGCCGTAACATGACTTTCATTCTGGTATTGGCT
>JAJZSS010000033.1 GCA_021849525.1 Chloroflexota bacterium | reverse complement strand
CACGCCGCCGATCAGTATCACGCCAATATGATGGTCACGGTCTGCCCGATGTGCCAGATGAACCTCGATGCCTATCAAAATGAAACCAACCACGCCCTGAACACAAATTTCCAGATGCCGGTTGTTTTCTTTACCCAGCTCATGGGTCTGGCTTTCGGAAAATCCGCCAGCGAGCTGGGATTTTCTCGCAATTTGGTCGATACCCGTGCGGCGCTCAGGCGCATCGGGATCGAAGCTCCCACCCCAGAAATTACACCAGCCCAATCCCGCAAAGCAAAAAAAACCGGTCTGCCTATGCCTGCCATGCCAGAGCATGAGGAGGTACAAGAATGAGCACTGAAAAAACCACTCCCCCCTCCCCCGAAACTGAAAAAATTGGCGTTTATGTCTGCCATTGCGGCAGTAACATTGCCGGCATTGTCGATGTTCAGGAAGTAGCCGAATGGGCTGGCGAGCGGTTAAAAGAACGGGGGGTTGTCGTCGCCCGGGATTATAAATTTATGTGTTCCAGCCTCGGACAGGAGTTAATCGAGAAGGACATCCAGGAAAAAGGCCTTACCCGCGTCGTGGTCGCCGCCTGCTCGCCGCACCTCCACGAAAATACCTTTCGCACCGCCTGTGGACGCGCAGGTTTAAATCCCTACCTGTGTGAGCTGGTTTCTATCCGGGAGCAAGTTTCCTGGGTTCATACCGATAAAGATGCGGCAACCACCAAATCAAAAGCCGTGGTTTCTGGCGGCGTGGAGCGGGTTATCCATCACGAGCCACTCGAGCCTTTAGTCGTCCCGATCCATCCCACTACCCTGGTTGTCGGTGGGGGAATAGCCGGAATACAGGCTGCGTTAGAGATAGCCGATGCCGGCTTTCCAGTCATTCTCGTGGAGCGAGAGCCATCCATCGGTGGGCATATGGCCCAGTTCGACAAAACATTCCCTACTCTGGATTGCTCAGCCTGTATTCTCACCCCGCGCATGGTCTCTGTTGGCTCCCACCCAAATATCACCCTGCTCACCTGGTCTGAGGTGACCCGGGTGGACGGGTATGTAGGCAATTTCACGGTCACCATCCGTAAAAAACCACGTTACATCAATACCCAGCTTTGCACAGGCTGTGGCATCTGTCAGGAAAAATGCCCCAAGAAGATCATTGATGATGTTTATGAAGCCGGGCTGTCTTATCGCAAAGCCGTGTACACCCCATTCCCCCAGGCAGTACCAAAATATCCGGTAATCGATCGCGAGAACTGTATTTTCTTCCAGAAAGGCACCTGCCGGGCATGTGAAAAATTTTGCCCGACCAATGCAATTGATTTCTCCCAAAATGAAGAGTACATGACCATCGAAGCCGGGAATATCATCCTGGCAACTGGATACGACTTGTTTGATCCCCGCCGGGTAACCCAATATGGGTATGGGCGGCTGGCAAATGTCTTCACCAGCCTGGAATTCGAGCGCCTATCTAACTCTGCCGGACCCACGAATGGAAATATCGTCTTGCGCGACGGAGTCACACCTCCTGCCGCAGTCGGCATCATCCACTGTGTTGGCAGCCGTGATCGTAACTACAATAACTACTGCTCGGTGATTTGCTGTATGCAGGGGCTAAAATTCGCCCACCTGGTCAAGGAGCGCACCGGCGCCACCGTATATAACTTCTATATCGATATGCGCACCGCCTATAAGGCCTATGACGAGTTCTACCAGCGGGTGCTGGAGGAGGGCACGCTGTTTGTGCGCGGAAAAGTCGCCGAAGTCACCGATGCAGCTCGCCTGCCAGGCGAGGATGGCAAGCTGATTATCCAGGTCGAAGATACCCTGGCCGGTATCCAGCGCCGCATCCCGGTGGATATGGTAATTCTTTCCTCGGGTTTGGAACCTCGCCACGACGCCAAACAGGTTGCCCAGTTGTTCGGACTTTCCTGCAGCGCCGATGGCTGGTACATCGAAAAACATCCCAAGCTCGATCCAGTCGCCACGATGACAGAAGGGATCTTTATCGCCGGATGTGTCCAGGGTCCCAAGGATATACCCTCCAGCGTTTCTCAGGGTGCAGCGGCGGCAGCCCGCGTTCTGGGCCGGATTCAGCAAGAACATATCGCCCTGGAGCCAATCCGGGCCACAGTGGATGAGACGAAATGCTCGGGCTGCCGGATTTGCAATAACCTGTGCCCCTTCAATGCCATTCTCTTCCACGCCGATCGCAATGTCTCCGAGGTGAACCCGGCGCTTTGCCAGGGATGCGGCACCTGCGTGGCCGCGTGCCCGGCTGGGGCGATCTCCGGTACCGGTTTCAGCAATGAGCAGATTCTTGCGCAGATCGAAGGTCTGTTATTGCTGAACCTGACCCCAAAATATACCCTGGCAGCGCTTTGAAATGCGGAGATAGCCATGAATACTGATACTTTCGAACCGGTCATCATTGGCTTCACCTGCAATTGGTGCAGCTATCGCGCTGCCGATCTGGCTGGAACGGCGCGGGTGAAATATCCTCCGAATGTGCGCCTGATCCGGATGATGTGCTCCGGGCGCCTCGACCCGACCTTTGTGCTGAAAGCAATTGCCGGCGGCGCAGATGGCATCTTGATCACCGGCTGCCACCCGGGCGAATGCCACTATCTCGAGCAAAATTATAAAGCCCTCAGGCGGTTTCAATTGCTCAGACGCACTTTGGCACAGATGGGCATTCGCCCCGAACGCCTCAAGCTGGTATGGGCGTCTGCCGCCGAGGGGGTCAAGCTGGCAGAAGAAATCACCTGCTTTATCGAAGAAATCCGCGCCCTGGGTCCCTTAGACTGGCCTGCTTTAACCGGTGAGAGAATCCCGGTCGCATCAGGCTTCATATCTGCAGAGGAGGGTGGTCGATGAGCGCCAGCGCCAAGCCAAAATTTGCCATGTATTGGGCTGCTTCTTGTGGTGGTTGCGAGATCGCAGTCCTGAACACCCACGAGAAGATATTGGACGTCGATGCCAATTTCGAGGTAGTCTTTTGGCCGGTGGCAATGGACGCCAAATACAAAGACGTCGAAGCCATGCCAGATCGCTCGATCTTGCTCACCCTGTTCAATGGGGGCATCCGCACCACCGAAAATGCCGAGCTGGCTCACCTGATGCGCCAAAAATCTCAAATCCTCGTCGCTTTCGGTTCCTGCGCCTGCGAGGGCTGCATTCCTGGTCTCGCCAATCTCAGCAACAAACAGGCCCTGTTTGACACAGTCTACAATTCCCCCAGCACCACCAACTCCCAGGAGACACGCCCCCAACCAGAGACGGCCGTACCAGAAGGCACGCTTAAAATACCCTATTTTTACCCCGTGCTTAAAACACTCGATCAGGTGGTCGATGTCGATTATTACATCCCCGGCTGTCCACCCGAATCCCACCAGATCAGCGCCGTGATCGATCTGGTCATTCAGGTGGTACAGGGCAAAGCCCTTTTACCAGCCAAAGGAGCAACCATAGGGGCAGGCGAATCCACCGTGTGCGATGAGTGCCCCCGCCAGCGCAATATCAAAGCCATCAAGAAATTCACCCGCATCCAGGAATTAAAAGTGGTCGATCCGGCGCTATGTTTGCTGGAGCAAGGAATTCCATGCAATGGACCTGCCACACGCAGCGGTTGTGGAGCGCTATGCCCGCAGGCCGGAGCACAGTGCATAGGCTGCTACGGTCCAGCTGCGGGCGTCATCGATTATGGTGCTCGCTTGATGACCGCCTTCGCATCGGTCATCGACAGCACTGACCCACAAGAGATCGATGCCATTCTGGATGGTCTGGTCGATCCAGCCGGCCAATTCTACCGCTTCAACCTGGCGTCTTCCTTATTACGGGCGAGTCGCTCGGCATGGAAATCTCAATAGGAGGCTCAGCATGCAGCGAATTTCGATCGACCCTATCACCCGCCTGGAAGGACACGGCAAAATTGAAATTTTTCTGGATCCGGATGGCACTGTATCCAACACATATTTTCAGGTTCCCGAATTACGGGGCTTTGAACAATTCTGCGTCGGGCGCCCGGTAGAAGAGCTGCCATTAATCACCAACCGCATCTGCGGAGTCTGCCCGGAAGCCCACCATATGGCTGGTGCCAAGGCAGCCGATGCAGTTTATGGCGTTGAGCCGCCCCGGCCAGCCAGGCTGCTGCGTGAATTGCTGTATAGCGCCTTCTATGTAACCGACCATACCACCCATTTTTATGCTCTGGGCGGACCGGATTTTGTCATGGGTCCAGACGCCCCGGTCGCAGAGCGAAATATTCTGGGGGTAATCCACAAAGTCGGCCTGGAAGTCGGTGGGCAGGTGATCCAGGCGCGCAAATACGGCCATTCTGTCATTCAAACCATCGGCGGGCGCCGCGTCCACCCCTGTACAGCCATCCCTGGAGGAATGACCAAAGGGATCAACGAAGAAGAACGCCAGGAGATTGAGAAAATGGGTCGCTGGGCGATCAAGTTTGCCCAATTCAGCATCGATCTTTTCAATCAGATTGTGTTAGGCAACCCGGCGTACCTGGATCTGGTCTTAAGTGATATCTATACGCACAAAACCTATTACATGGGTCTGGTGGATGAAAATAACCGGGTGAATTTTTATGATGGCAGGGTCAGCATTGTTTCTCCGCTCGGTGAACGGATCGGCAAATATGCCCCTCACGAATACCGCGATTGGGTCGAAGAACGGGTCGAACCCTGGACTTACCTGAAATTCCCTTATTTAAAGAAAATCGGCTGGAAAGGCTTCACAGATGGAGTCGATTCGGGTGTTTACTGCGCCACCCCGCTCTCACGCCTCAATGCCGCAGATGGCATGGCGACTCCGCTGGCGCAGGCAGAATACGAGCGATTTTTCAGCACTCTGGGCGGAAAACCCGTCCACCAGCGCCTGGCAACCCACTGGGCGCGTTTGATCGAATTGCTTTACGCTGCCGAGCGCTGGGTTGAGCTGGTTACCGATCCCGAAATCACTTCACCTGACATCCATAAGGTGCCTGAAAAAGTTCCCAGCGAAGGAGTGGGAATCGTGGAAGCCCCCCGCGGCACGCTGACCCACCACTATTGGACCGATGAAAGGGGCGTGGTGACAAAAGTAAACCTGATCGTTGGCACAACCAATAACTATGCGCCGATCAGCATGTCAATTAAGAAGGCCGCCCAATCTTTCATCAAGCCAGGGGTGGAAGTAACTGAAGGTCTGCTCAATCGGGTAGAGATGGCTTTTCGACTTTACGATCCCTGCCTGTCGTGCGCCACTCATTCCCTGCCTGGCCAAATGCCGCTGGTCGTGACCATCCGGGATGCAGATGGCGCTCCCGTGAAAGTCTTGCGCCAGAATTGTTAGATCGAATCGGTGGAGAGTATCCGAACTCCCGCCATTCATTGCATATGAAAACGATCGTGATTGGATTGGGCAATCCAATCCTGGGTGACGACGGCGTCGGTTGGGTGGTCGCCCAGGCTGTCGAAGAACGTTATCACCTGCTTGAACGCTCAGCCGCAAGCTCCTGGACAATTCCCGGCGCGGTTGATTTTCTGTGTCTGTCCCTGGGTGGTTTGAGCTTGATGGAACATCTCAGTGATTATCAATCTGCAATCCTGATCGATGCCATCCAATCCCCACAACACCCTCCAGGCGCCTGCTTGCACTTCCCCATTACAGCCTTACCCGACCCATCCGCCGGTCACCTCAGCTCCGCCCACGATACCAGCCTGGTAAATGCCCTCCAGCTGGGTCGAAAATTGGGAGCAGAGCTGCCGGTAACGATCGATATTGTCGCCATCGTCGCCGAGAATATATCCGATTTCTCCGAACAGTTAAGCCCTGCGGTCGCGGCTGCAGTTCCCGGAGCAGTCCAGACCGTATTAGAGATGTTGCAGTCGCAATCAACCCAGGAGGCCTGACATGATATCTCCCGAATTGCTGCGCCGTTTTCCCTTTTTTGGCTGGATTGACTCTGATTATTTACGTGAAATTGCGCTGATCAGTGAAGAACAATCTTATGAGAAAGAAGTTACTCTGTTCGAAGAGGGTGCCTCCGCCGACACACTTTATTTCCTTATTACCGGCAGCGTGGATCTTTTCTTCAGCGCTCGAGAAGAAACTCGTCCTGCCAGTCATAACGACTATTATTCCGGCAGCATCAATCCGGGAGAGGCATTTGCCATTTCAGCCTTGATCGAGCCGCATATTTATGTTGCCACAGCCCGCACCAGCGTGCCGAGCACAATCCTTACGATCGATGGCAAAGCGTTACGCAATATTCTCGATGCCAATCCAGGCTTTGGTTACCCCATGATGGAAAAAATCGCTCGCGTTGCCTTACAGCGGCTTACCACAACTCGAATTCAGCTCGCTGCTGCCTGGAGCTAAGCCTGGCAGTTTAAGGATTTTGCAGCCCATAAGTCCTGGCTCTCGATCAATCCTAATTATCTTCAAAGAAGATTTTCAGGCTGCGGAAGCAGGCTGCATTGAGTTTATGCCCCACATCATGCTCGCAGTAGTTCACCGTCGCTCCGGCCCGCTCCAGGATCGTCGCCGCCAACCGGGCTTTCTCCACCGGCACCAGCTCGTCGCGCGTGCCGTGCGCCAGGAAAACCGGCTTATCCAGCAGAGGCTGGTCCACCGCCAGCTCGGCGCTGCCCTCGGGCAAAAAGCCCGCCA
This sequence comes from Chloroflexota bacterium, assembly GCA_021849525.1. GTDB lineage: Bacteria > Chloroflexota > Anaerolineae > Anaerolineales > UBA4823 > JAJZSS01. The sequence goes on along the minus strand of JAJZSS010000033.1, from coordinate 2,876 downwards.
GCCCCGCCAGAGCCTGCACCCGCTCGGGGTGCTGCAAGCCCAGCGCAAAGGTGAGCGCCGCCCCCTGGCTGAAACCCAGCAGCCGCAGCTGCGAGAAATCACCCTGCGGGAAATTCCGGGTGGTGAACAGCTCCAGCAAGGCTGCCACCGCCGGGTCGAAATCCTCCACCCGCGGCCACAGGCGGCTTCGCTGGCTAGGCTGGCTGCGCTGGGTATGCCAGGCATAGCCAGCGAAGTCGCTCAGCAGCGAGGGAAACAGGCCGCGCGGCGCAATCAATAAGGCATTCTTCGGCAGCCGGCTGGCAAAGACCCACATCGAATCCTCGTCCCCGGTCCAGCCGTGTATCATCCCGATCACCGGAAACGGTCCTTCGCCTGGTGGCTGGCGCAGTTTCAGCTGCCAATCTCCGATCTGGCGGGCTGCGATGCTCGCTTCCATGGATATTCCTCCCCTTTCAGCGGTCTGGATCGGCCCGTCGGGCGACCCAGCCCACCAGGCTCAGCGCCAGCCACGCCAGGACCAGCGGCGAAAGGCCCGCCGTCAGGCAGATCACCCCGGTGATGGCTGCCTCCCGCCCAAAAATAAGGTAGATCAGCCCACCCCCAACCAGATACAACAGCCCGATCCCACCCAGGATCAGGCGTTTATTTGTTTGGGTGGCGTATTTGCGTAAGTCGCGGGTCACGGCGTGATTGTAATGCGCCTGGAGACTAGGGTCAAGCCAGGGAATTACACATAGTCTCCAAACCAGTTCAACGTCTGCTTCCAGGCATCCTCGGCAGCAGCCGGGTTATAGCGCGTGCCGGTGTCATTAAAGAAGGCGTGGTCGGCATCCGGGTAAACCAGTTTCTTATAGATCTTCCCATTTTGCTGCATCGCTTCTTCGATCGCCGGGATTCCCGCATTGATGCGCGTGTCCAGCGCACCGTAGACCGCCTGCACTGCCGCCTGGATTTTGGGCACTGCATTCAGATCCGGGTGTGGACCATAAAACGGCGCCGCCGCTTTCAGCTCTGGCATCTGGGTGGCCACCCGCCAGGTTACACCCCCGCCAAAGCAGAAACCCACCATCCCCACCCGCTCGGGCAGGGCAAAGGGTTGGTCAGCCAGCCAGCGCCACCCGTCCGTAAAGTCTCGGACAAAAGTATCCGGCTCGATATTGCCCAGAACGCCCGGCACATCGCTGCTGTCCATCGCTGCGCTGCCGCCATGCCGTGAGAGCAGGTCCACCGCCAGCGCCACATACCCGGCTTTCGCCAGGCGGCGGGCTACATCCTGGATATGGGCCGTCAGGCCGCGGTTCTCGTGGCACACCAGGATCACCGGTGCAGGCTCACCGGAGGCAGGGCGTGCCAGGTAGCCCATCAACTCGGCATCTACCCCGGGTATATTCACCGCCGAAGCAAGGATCGCGGGATCATTCGCGGTGACCGTGCCGTGCGGGGCGCCGGCAGGCACAGCTAAGTCCCCTGGCAGGGTATTCGCCGGTCCACGGGTGGCGGTTGTTTCAGCCGTCCCCCGGGCTGAAGCGGTTTCGGTCGCCAAGGCTGCTGTCTGGGATGGTGCCTGAGTCGCCGCGCTTACTGCCGCAGCGGATGGCGTCCTCACCGCCGGAGCCAGGGTGGCCTCTTCCGGGTTGAGTGGTGCACAGGCTGCCAGGATCGAGCTCGCCACCGCCGCGCTGCCCACCACCGAGCCGATCAGCTTGAGCGCTTCGCGCCGTGTGAGGCGATTTTCCTGGTAATCCTCGACAAATTCATCGACCAGATATTTCTGAAACAGGTTCATGGGTCCTCCAGGGTAAACAGGATTGGCCCGATTATAACTTTATTTGGATATTCTTTATCCGGTTATAATGGCCTGTTAATGAAGTGGTTGGTGTAGACCTCACGATCCTGTTCGCTAACCCGCCCGGACTTCCAGGTGTTTTACTGACCGCCGGGATATTTCAAATCCCTGGGTTATTTAAGATCCCTGAGTTACTTCAGACCTCTGGGGTTTTCGGAAACCCCAGGGGTCTGAAGTAGTTCATCTATACATTATGGGTTAAAATATCCCTGTGGACTGGCGTGAAACCTTTGAAAAAGAACTGGCGGCCGCTGGATATGCTCGCGAGCGGGGCAATGAAGGCATGGCGCGCGTCTGCGCCCGGCGCGCAGCCGGTGCTGCCGCCGGTGAAGCCCTGCGCCGCCGCAGTCTCCCCACCCCCGCCCCTGCCTATGATCGTTTAGCGATCCTGGCTTCCAGCCCTGCTTTTCCCCCCGAGGTCCACGAGCTTGCCGGGCGCTTCCTGGTACGCCTGACCCCCGATCACCAGCTCCCCATCGATGCCGATCTCCTTGCCGATGCCCGCCGCCTGGCAGAATTACTCCTCAATTAGTCTTTACCTCGCCGCCGGTGCTGCACCCAGCGCACGCTGGCGATAATCAACAGCACCGCACTGACCGCACCCACGCCGCCCAATACCAGCTGCACCAGGTGTTCATCTTCTTCCGTATAGTCCGGTTCTGCCATCAGCCGGGTGCGCAGGGTATCCAGATACTCCCGGCGCGGTCCAACCGGGCGAAATGCGGCATCCAACGCATACTCGAGCGAGCGTTCCAAGCCACTCGCCCCCTGGTCGAACAGGCTATCTCGAGCCATCATCGTCTACCTCACCAACTTATTCAACTACCGGGTAAGCAATAATACCGATCGTACCCGGACCCAGGTTGGCAGCAATCGCCACCGAAAGCCCGGTCAGGATCAGCTCGCGACAATTCAAGCGCTGCCGGACGTGTCCCATTAATTCCTGCGCCGAGGATTCATCGATGGCATGGACGACTGCAGCATTGACCGGCCGGTCGCCCACCCGTTCTGCCACCATATCCAGGAT
>JAJZSS010000032.1:5841-9619 GCA_021849525.1 Chloroflexota bacterium | reverse complement strand
GCTGTTGATTGTCTTTGGTCTGTGGCTGTTAATCCGGCCGTTATGGAGATCGACAAGTAAATGATTCGGGCAATAGTCTTCGATTTTGATGGGCTGATCCTGGAAACCGAAAGCCCAATTTACCAGTCCTGGCAGGAGATTTACCAGGCGTATGGTCACGATCTCAGCCTGGAAACCTGGGGAGATGTCATCGGTCGAGCGGAAATCCATTGGGATCCGCTCACCGATCTGGAGCAGCTGGTTGGTAAGCAATTGGACCGGCCGCGTCTGGAGGAAGCTCGCTACCAGCGCGAGATGGATATGATTATGTCTCAACCGGTCATGCCGGGGGTGACGAATTATCTTGCAGAAGCCCGGCAGCTGGGTTTACCCCTGGCGATAGCTTCCAGCTCACCCCATGCCTGGGTTCACGGCCATCTGGTCCGTTTGGGACTGCGCCATTATTTTTCCTGCCTGCGCACGAGCGATGACGTGCAGCACGCAAAACCTGATCCGGAGTTGTATATTTCCGCGGTGGATTGCCTGGGGGTAAAACCGGGCGAGGCGCTGGCACTCGAAGATTCACCCCACGGGATTAGCGCTGCTAAAAGCGCCGGGTTGTACTGCGTGGCTGTGCCGAATGATTTGACTCGCCGCCTGGGTGTTGATCACGCCGACCTGACCCTGAATTCACTGCTCGATCTAAGCTTGCAGGAATTGATCGCCCGCGTCATTAACCATCACTTGTAAGAAGCGCAGAATGATCTCAGATCTAAAACCGCCCGGCACTGGTCTGGCGGTTTTAGAATTAAGTGACCCTCAGGGGCTAAATTCGGTAACTGGCCGGCTAAAAAACTGACCTGGATGGTTGGGATAATAATGGTAAATTGACCGGTCGGGGAAGTGATCGGCTACTCTTTCGTCCGCTTCAACACTCCGTGACATGACAAATATGAATGGGCTATCCAGAAAGGGGTTAGAAAGCTCCAGCAGGCTGCCATATTCGATCCAATGATCCGGGTGGACAATGATGAGCGCCGGAGTCAGGCGCAAGGCTTCGGGGGTTTGAAAAGGTTCTAATTGCGAGAGCTGCGCGCCGTAAAGGACGCGTATACTCCCCATGCGGAGAGGTGTAAAGTAGATCAGATTGGTGGAGACAAGGAGGATTAATATAGCAGCCATCGCCAGGGGTCTCAGGCGTTCTTTTCCCGAATAGACCTGCCAGGGTTGGTCGGTCCGGGTGGGCCAGCCGGCGAGCCAGGCAACCCCGGCTGCAATCACCAGCATCAAGCCGGGCAACCCCTCATAGTAATAGCGCGGACCGGTCACCCAGATGCTCACCCAATAGGCCATGTAGAAGATCACGAGGCTGGCGATGACACTGACTACCAGAAGCGCACGCCCATTCCGGCGCATTGCAATGACTCCTGCCAGCAAGAATGGGAGCATGAAAGGTCCCCAGCCTAGAAAATCGAATAAACCAGCCTTGAGATTGGCCCGGGTGTTGATCCACGCTCTCTCAAGGGTATGCCCGCCTTCCGCATGCCCAAAACCTGGCCCGAAGCCAACCTTATCGTATTCCCACCATAAAGTGTACGGATTCACCGTGAAATCACCGGTTACCGCCTGCTGCCAGGCTGGAACCAGGGCGCTGATCGCCAGCGCCACCAGGATGAAGCCAAGCAGGCGCTTGCGGATTTCGCGACTGCCGCGACCGAACAGGTAGAGACCGTGCAGGATAAATGGAAACGCTACTGCCACTGCCGTCCAGGGGCGTGTGACCGCCAGCCATCCCAGGCAACCGGCGCTGATCAAAGCCGGCAGCCAGGGGCGTGGATGGTCTGGCTCGCAAAAAGCATGCAACCAGGCCAGGCAAAAGCCGGCCGTCAGCACCAATCCCAGCGGATGGGAGAGCAGCATGCCTGAATTCATTAAGAAGAGCGGAGAAGTGATGGTCAGTCCGGCTGTAATCAGGCCAACCGTCTCCCCCATGACCTTTTTACCAAGTTGGTAGATAAGCCAGATTCCCAGACCGGAGAGCAGGGGATTAATCCAGGCGCGCAGGACCAGCAGCTCGCCAATTACCAGCACAGCCGGCCAGCCCGGCGGATATTTCCCAAAGCGCCTGCCTTCGTAATCAACGACGAATGGCACCAGGAAACTTTTCGGCTCAGGAGGCGAGGGCACTGTCAGATGGCCGCGGGCCAGCGCTTGCGCCTGCCAGACATAGGCCATCTCATCCTCGAGATGGGGAATTTGCTCGAAGATCCTCTCGCTGATCACATATGCCGTCAGGACGGCGATCAGGCTGAATAAGAGAGCGATGCGGTTGGCACGCGACATGTTTGGATCAGGCTGCGGTAGAATAATCCCAGATTTCTTTCAGGCGCCGATCTGGCGCAAGGCCTGGAGAGCAGATGAGTGCAGGGGTCCGTTCGTGGCCAGGATACCGCGATTTCGAGCCAATGACCGCCCTAGCGTAAAATCCAGCGGCTTGCCATCCAGATCGCTGATCCGTCCACCGGCTTCTTCAAGGACAATCGAGCCTGCCGCCTGATCCCAGATCTTTTCACGGTAATCGGGTTGTTTGGACGAGAGCAGGCGCAGCAGGATTTCTGCCCCACCCGCAGCCAGTACGGCATATTTCGCCTGGCTGTCCATTAAGACAGGCTCCCCCTTGGCGTTCATCCAGCGAGCAAAATCATCGATCTGACTTGTATTCGTGTGCCCCGATTCAAAAGAGCGCAGAATACGCGCCCGAGTTGGATCGCCACGCCCGGAAGCATTTAGCCGCAGGGCGGTGTGGTTCTGTTGCAGATCAATTGCCCAGGCACCATACCCTCTGGCTGCATAGAATAAAGCCCCACTATTCGGTATCGGTTCGGCGTTTGAGTTCAGGTGCGGACAGCCCAGCGCGCCCAGCATAACCTGGCCTTCGACGACCAGGGCCAGGGCGACCGCGTACTGGTCGCCGCGCAAGAAGCCTTTCGTGCCATCGATGGGATCGAGGGTCCAGAAGCGTTCACCCCCATCCACCCGGTTATGATCGATCCAGGCTGTTACCCGATCCGGTGTGGCTGCCTGGACAAGCCGTTGGACAAACTGGGTGACCTGCCCCAGCATCGCCGGGTCGCTTTTCAACCGAGCCGAATCCTCTTCGGCGACCAGTAGATCATTGGGATATGCCAGCGCCAGGTGGTAACCCACCAGCGCCTGAGCAGCGAAATCAGCCACGGTCACCGGCGAGCGATCCTCTTTCGTCAAGGCTTCGTTAACCATCTCGCCCTGGATCATCTGGACGAGCTGCATCGCCTGGCGCGTGGTTTGCAGGAGAAACTGGATTTCATCGGGTTTAAAAGTTGTCATATGCATCCCCTATCGATTTCGCCGCCGGGCTGGCACTGTGCCCAGCTGGATCAGATTTGATTGAGCCTGTACAGAGGGGAGAAGGCTGCCGCTAAGGTCGTAAGCCATTGCCCCGGTGATGCGAACCGGGACGATCTCGCCCACCGGAGCGATTCCCTCGACCACCACCATGCCATCGATTTCCGGAGCATCCCGGTAGCTGCGCCCCACCGAAATCCCATCTCCCTGGCCTTCAATTAAAACTGGGAGGATTTTTCCGACCTGCGCCTGATTTTTCTCCAGGGATATGGGTTGTTGTAAGGTCATCAGCCGGTCATAGCGTTCTTGTTTGACCGCTGCCGGGATTGGGTCGCCGAGCGCTTCGCTAAAAGTGCCGGGCTCAAACGAAAATTGAAATGCTCCGGCGCGGTCGAACCGAATTTCGGCAACAAAA
>JAJZSS010000032.1:0-5831 GCA_021849525.1 Chloroflexota bacterium | reverse complement strand
CGAGTAAAACTCGGAATTCGGCTTCGGGCTGTCCGGGGTAGCCGACGATAAATGTGGTGCGCAGAGCCAGGTTCGGGATTGCGGTGCGCATTTTTGCCAGGGTGTTGTGCACCCATTCAATATTTGCCGGGCGGCGCATCCGGCGTAAGGTATCCGGATGGGCATGCTGCAAAGGCATGTCTAAATACGGCGTGATCTGTGGGTTGCTGGCCATCACCTCGATCAGGTGATCGGTGACATATCCCGGATAGGCATACAGGATGCGCAGCCAATCGACTTGAGGGACCGCCTGGACCAGCTTCTCCAACAAGGCTGCCAGGCCGTCTTTATAACCCAGATCGTGCCCATAATCGGTGGTATCCTGGGCAATCAAAATGATCTCGCGCACCCCGGCTTCCTGCAGGGTTATCGCTTCCTGAATGATTGTATCCAGCGGGCGGCTGACGGCAGTCCCTTTGATCAAAGGAATGGCACAAAACGCGCAAGGTCTCCGGCAGCCGTCGGCGATTTTGATGTAAGCGGAGCCCCCTTGAACAGAAGCGCGTAATGCTCCATGCTCATCGCTGCCAACCGTTGGCGCTTCGGGTAAGTGATAGAGCGGCTCGGGGTGCGGTCCCCGCCGCAGCTGGGATACCAGATCAACGATATCCATCCAGCGCCGGGTTCCGAGAATGCCATCGATACCGGGAACCTGGCGCGCAACCTCGGCTCCATAGCGCTGGGTCAGGCAGCCGGCGGCAATTAACACCTGACCCTTTTTCTTCTGTTCTGCCAGCGCTCTTAAAACCTGCAGGGATTCTTCTTTGGCGGGACCAATAAAACCGCAGGTGTTGACAATTAACACCTGGGCCTGTGAAGGTTTAATAACAGCCTGAAAACCAGATTCGGCCAATAATTGAGCCATTGAATCCGAGTCCACCGTATTTTTAGCACATCCTAAAGAGACTAAGTGAAAAGATTTTTGTTTCATATCTGTTATACCTGTAATGTAATTATCTTTCTAATTTCATGTGTCCCACCCGGCATCAGGGGAGGGCTGGCGCGCCGGCGGGTGTCGCCGTCTGGCGGGGGGTGGGAGAGGGTCGCGGAGTTGTCGTGCCGGTAGGTGTTATCGTCGGCGTAGGCGTCTGCACCCCATCCAGGGTATAGACTTCATAAATCGCCTCGCCGAACAGCCCTAAAATACCCTGATCTTGCTGGTTATAAAATACTTGAAGCGCAGCGCCATTGCTGGTAAGCAATTCTACTCGTTCTTTCCCTTCAAAATTGTAGGCGCTACCAGCCAGGACCCTGCCCTGGAAAGTGTCCTTACCATCTACCCATACCTGCAGATACGCCCGCTGGTATACGCTGATATATACCTGGACGCCTTGTTGGATACCAGGCAGTGGGAGTGCGCCGGGGGTCTCGGCTGTTGGACTTTCGTCGCCGAAGCCTGGAAAAACTGCTGGTTGTACTGTTGATGTGGTGGCAGGGAGTGTGGGCGAAAGCGTTGCACTGGGAGTGATCAGCAGCACTTCTGCTATCGAGGGTGCAGTGGGTGAGGCAGTATTTTCAGATTGGACACTGAAAATCCGGGCTGCACCCCAGACAATAAAACTGATCAAAACGACAACCAATAATGTTCCTGCTAGTAAATCGCCCGAAAACAATCGTTTTAATGGTCCAGGTATAGGCGGGGCAGGTCGAACAGGTTCCTTCGGTTGGGTGGGGTGAGCAGCCTGATCAGCGGCTTTATTTGCTGCCAGCCGGGTTTGCAGCGCTTCTGCAAATTGCAAAAGTACCGGCTCGGGGTCCAGACCTAAGAAGCTGGCGTAATTTTTGAGCATCCCGCGCCCCTGAACCGGGGACGGCAAGTTGCTCAGATCACCGTTTTCCAGCGCAGAGAGATATCGCTGGCGGAGATGGGTGTGGCGCTCCACATCTTCGAGAGTGAGACCGAGCAGACTGCGCTGGGTTTTTAACTTTTGACCGATTTGCTGGAGAATCTCATTCGATTGCGTGGCCTGAGTAGCAGGCGTGACGGATGGAACAGACTCGGTTTCCGCGACAGGATCAGTTTTCTGAGCCAATCCATTCAATGAGGACATCAGGGGCTCGGAATCCAATCCCAGATAATCGGCATAGGCGCGTAAAAATCCACGTGCCTGGGCTGCCGAAGGTATGGCTTTTAGATCGCCAGCTTCCAAAGCCTGCAGGTAGTGGATGCGGATCAGCGTATCCCGGGCAGCTTTCGCTGGGGAAATATGCTGCGCCTCACGAGCCTGGCGGAGTTGTTGGCCGATTTGTACGCTCATTCTCAGGAAAGGACACCGGCCTGGTCGGTGTTGCAGTAAGGGATCTCGCTTACCGCGGCCCCGTCCAGGCCGGTTCGTGGGTCGAAATGGATGCCTATCAGCAAGAATTGCAGCCGAATATCCCTGATTAAGCTTCAGCCTCTACGGCAGTCTCAGGTTTTTCAGGCTCTTCTTGCGGGATGACAACAGCTTCACCCTCGCGGTGGACGATGACTTTAACTTCGGGGATCAAATCCATTGTCAGACGGATATGGATCTTGTGCTCGCCCAGGGTACGGATGGGTTCAAAATCGATCTGCCGGCGGGTAACTTCGACGCCAGATTTTTCCTTGATCGCGTCGGCGATCATCTGGGGAGTGATCGATCCATAAAGTTTCCCGGTCTCGCCAGCTTTGGCTGCGAAGGTCAGGGTGAGCTTGCCGATTTGCTGTGCAACACCCCCCAGTTCCTTGTTCAGTGCCGAGCGATAGGCAGCTGCGGTTGTGCGGATCTGTTCGGCCTGTTTCAATGCACCCGGAGTTGCTAAAATTGCCAGGCCTTGTGGGATCAGGAAGTTGCGGCCATAGCCATCAGCTACGCGCTTGACATCTCCTGCACGTCCCAGTTTATAAACATCCTTGAGTAAGAGTACTTTCATGCTCAAGCCCTTTCGAAGAAAATGAGAGATTCAATCGCGCTACGCGCGTATTGGTCCGACGCGAAGGGTACAACGCTTCGGGCAGGGGGATTTTACCAGAGGCAACCCGGTGAGTCAACCAGACATTCACCTGCCTGCTGATATAATCCACTCATGCCGGGAAGAGAGCGATCACAGCGAGTAGAAGCAGTCGTCTTACGCCATAATGATTGGGGTGAGGCGGACCGGATACTCGTGCTTTATACTCTGGAAATGGGGAAAATCCGGGTCATCGCCAAAGGTGTGCGTAAATTACGCTCGCGCAAGGCGGGTCATTTAGAGCCGTTCACCCGGGTTGCCTTAATGCTCGCCCGGGGTCGGGATATGTCGATCGTCACGCAGGCTGAGACCCTGGATGCTTACCTGGGCTTGCGCGATGATTTTCTAAATACGACCTATGCCTCCCATATCGTGGAGCTTCTCGACCGTTTCACATTCGAGGAGGGTGAGAATCCGGCAGTTTACCGCCTGTTGGTCAGCACACTGGAGCGGCTTGGCAAAGATACGCCGCCGGAAATCACCGTCCATTATTACCGTATCCGGTTGTTGGATCTGTTGGGATTCCGCCCCCAACTTTTTCAATGCTCAGTCTGCGCCAAAGAGATCCAGCCCTTATCCCAGTACTTCTCAGCCGAACAGGGCGGCGTTCTATGCCCCAATTGCGGTCCACAGCAGGCCGGGTCGCGGCCCATTTCCCTGGACGCTCTACGCTTTCTACGCCATTTTCAACGCAGTAATTTTACCGAGGCCACCCGGGCACGCCTTTTAGCGACCGTTAACCGGGAGATGGAAGATCTGATTGAGTATTACCTGACCTATTTATTGGAACGCGGCCTGAATACCCCACCATTTTTACGCAGGGCAAGGGCGGTGGCTTACCAGGCACAAAATTCCTCCCAGGAATGGCCCAAAGAAGCCACCGATTAAAGGCTGTCCTGGATCTGGATTGTTTGCGCTGAATAAGTGTTGAAAGGCAAAATTGGCAGCCTGCCCTGCATCGACCAGGGACCTGTCCAGGTAATCAATACTTCCCGCACCTGGCCGCGTAAATCCTGATCGGTTTCAACGAAGACCAGCTTATTCGTAGGCGTACGCCCTTTCCAGCGCCCACGCACCTGTTCCTCGAAAAGAACTTCAACCGTCTCTCCCTGGTAGCGGGCATTGATCTCACCGGTAATTCGCTCTTGTTGGTCTTCCAACAGGCGAAAACGGCGCCATTTTTCAGGGTCGCTGACATCATCTTCCATACGCCGGGTGGCAACTGTGCCGGGGCGAGATGAATAACGGGCAAGGTGGGCGACATCCAGGCGTAGCTCCTCGAGTAAATCATATGTATCCTGGAATTGAGCTTCGGTCTCGCCAGGAAAACCCACGATGATATCAGTGGCAATTGCCACACCGGGAATCCTCTGGCGAATACGCTCGATCAGTTTACGATAATCATCGACTGTATAACCGCGATGCATATTTTCTAAGACCTGGTCGTTCCCGGCCTGGACTGGAACCTCGATATGCGGCATAACCCTGGAAAGTTCTGCCACCGTGTCCAGTAATTCATCACTCATCCAGTTGGGATGGGAGGTCAGGAAGCGGATCCGCTCCAGCCCGTCTACCTGGCTGACAATGCGTAATAATGCTGAAAGATCGGGACCGTCGGGAATATCTTTCCCGTACCGATCTACGATCTGGCCTAAAAGGGTGATCTCTTTCACGCCCTGGCTGACCAGCGAACGCACCTCGGCAGTAATCTCGCCGACAGAGCGGCTGCGTTCAGTGCCTCTTCGGTATGGGATGATACAAAAAGTACAGGCGTGCGAGCAGCCCAAAACAATCGGGACGTGGGATGCAACCAGCTGGCCTCGCGCCTGGACGGGCAGGATCAGGTCGCCATCCATGGCCGCAAAGCGTCTGGCCGTCTCCGCTTGTTCCAGGTTTCGAGTATCGTCCTGAGTAAGGTAGGCGATCAGGGGACCGGGATCGGAAGGTGGGGAAAACACATCCACATAAGGAAAGCGTTTTTGCAACCGTTCGTAGCCTTTGACACCTACCAGGCAGCCCATCAGATTGATCACCAGGTCAGGGTGAGCCTTTTTGATCGGGCGCAATGATTGCAGCCGTCCATAAGCTTTATCTTCCGCCGATTGGCGGACGACACAGGTGTTGAGCACAATGACATTGGCATCTTCCGCGTGTTCGGTCATTTGATACCCCAGGTGCTCCAGCGAAGAGGCAACACGCTGCGAATCCGCCACGTTCATTTGACAACCAGCAGTCCAAATATGATATTTCATGTCCAATATTATAACCGTTAAAAAAACCGGGAGTCGGGTCTGGCTGATGATACAATTCGGTTCATGTTTAAAATTACTCCAATAAAAGTATTTCTAACCATCCTCGTCCTTATCCTGATCGCCGGTATATTATACTGGCTTCCACCTATAAATCGCCGTTTATCCTGGCGGATAGAGTTAGCTGAGTCGTACCTGCGCGGCGTGGTTAATCCGGTGAAAGAGCTGCCTACATCTTTGCCGCAACCCCGGGTGGTGGTGACCAGCCGGCCAACGGAAACTCCAGATACAGTTTTTACACCGACTCCCACACCTGGCCCAACCCCGACGGCCACACCTTCGCCAACGCCATTGCCGCAGTCCGTTAACCTGACTGCCCCGGAATGGGAAAAACAGGACCCCAATAATTGCGGGCCGGCCACGTTGACGATGTACCTGCGTTATTATGGATGGGAAGGCGACCAGACGGATATAGCTGAGCTACTCAAACCCATCAGCCAGGACCGCAATGTCAATGTTGAAGAAATCATTTATTATGCCCGCACCCGGGCAGGCTGGCACAATCTACAA
>JAJZSS010000031.1 GCA_021849525.1 Chloroflexota bacterium | reverse complement strand
GCCAGGTAATATTCGGCATCCATATAGCCCGGACTGTGCTGGAAAAAGGCGACGAAGAGAAGCAGCAGGAGGGAAAGCAAGTAGAGCAGGAAGAGATGGATAGCTTTCATGGGGGAAGGCTGATTGTGTAGCTGGCGTGCGCCCACAATTAGTTATCCGTGCACCGAGCTGCGCAACTCGTCCAGAAGAGGCCGAGTTTCCAGTACAGCCCAATGGCGGATCCAGAACAGGCAGATTAGGAGAAAGAGTGGAAGCGGAAAGAACATTACCGAATGTTGGAAGGCGGCACCATCACGATATTCGAGAGTCGCCAGGAATAACCACCACACACCTCCGGTCAGGACCAGCATACTCAGCCCGGTGAGGAAGCGCCCCAGCCAGCGCCAGCGCTCTACCCAGATGGCAAATACCAGGATAACAGCCGGGAGCAAAGCGATGTAATTTTCAGTTGCTGTCTGGACGCCGAACCAGTTGGTGATCACCAGGGTCAGGCAGGCTGTCCAGTAGAACCAGCGAAAGTCTTTATTGAATGCCTGGACCCATTCAACGAGCAGGATAAACGCCATGATCCCGGTCATAACCCAGCCCATCTGGCTGCCGATGCCAGGTAACCATTCTTTAAATACCGCCCCAGGTGTGTTTGCAAGCGTATAATCAGGATAAGCGATCATCTGGCGCAGGAAATCCATTGGCCAACCAGGGAGTAGGAGCAGGCTGGCGACCATCACGACGGTAAAAATACCAAAGAAAGATGTGACAATTAATAACCGGCGCTGGAATAGCGCCCAGAGTAAGATCAACGGGATCAGCAGGACCACCATTTGAGGCTTGGCGGTTGCCAGGACAAGCAGGAACCCCGCCAGGACATCATGCTTTTCGCGCACAGCCCACAGGGCCAGAAAGATGAATAGGGCGATCAAAACCGAGATATTGGTGTTAATCACCGGGCGGACGCTGTGATAACCCAAAACTGAGAAGAGCATCACGAAACCAAGCTGGAGGGGTGAGATTTTCCAGCGCGCCAGGTTGATCCCCAGGCCGGCGATCACCAGGATGGCCACCTCCATCACAGCCATCAGCACCCCGCGGGCAACGGCGAAATCTGCGAAAACTGCGAATGGCAGAAACAATACGAATGAATAAAACGGGTATACAAATAAGGACTGGTCTTCATCAGGCCGGGCTTGGCGACCCAGGATATACTGTTGGATTTCCAGGGTGGTCGCCTCGCTGTACGGACTTTGACCCTCCATAATAAATAACCGGGTGCCGAGCCAGCGCGGGATGAAATCATACCCGCCAGGATTCTGGCGGGCATAGCCAATATTCACCCAGATCAACCCCCCAAAGACGGCTGCCGCAAGCAGCAGCAGAAAAAAGTTCAGGATGAATCGTTTTTGGGCTTCCATAGGGATTAATTGTACCTTACTGCGCAAACCTGGACCTTGTTTTTTTGTAAGCCTGCGGGCACTCTGCCTCAGCATATAATGGAAAGCACAATCCGATGAAATCTCACACGTAGAGAGGCGCAGGATGAGAGATCACCCATCCTCCAGCACCAATCCGGCAATTATATTTTTAATCCTCGCCATCCTGCTGGGAGGCTATATCCGCCTGAGCCAGGTGGTTGCCTCTGCTTTCCCGCTGAACGACGGTGGGCTTTTCTATGCCATGACCCGGGATCTACAAGAAAATCAATACCGGCTACCGGAATCAACCAGCTACAATCAGTTGAACCTTCCCTTTGCCTATCCTCCCCTGCCGTTTTACCTGGCAGGCGGCCTGAATGATTGGATGGGCTGGGAGCTGATTGATATTTTCCGCATCCTTCCGGCAATTTTTTCAGTACTGTGCATCCCGGCATTTTTTGTGCTGGCTCAAAACCTGATCAAAAATCCGGTGCATATCGGAGCTGCCACACTCATTTTTGCCTTGCTGCCAACCACTTTCGACTGGTTGATCATGGGCGGCGGGCTGACCCGCGCCCCAGCCATATTTTTCGCTCTTTTGACCCTCCAGCGCATCCATTCGCTCTATACCCGGGACACGAAAACCGATATTCTCTGGACGGCGCTCCTGGCTTCGGTAACAATCCTATGCCACCCGGAGACTGCCCTTCATACAGCCATCAGCGCCCTGGTCTTTTTCTTATTTTTCGGTCGCAGGAAAACCGGCGTGGTGAATTCGGTGGTGGTTGCCGGGCTGGTACTGCTGCTCACCGCTTGCTGGTGGCTCCCGAACCTGGCACGCCACGGTCTGGAGCCCTACCTGGCAGCCAGCCGGACTGGCTGGCACAGCCTGCAGGCATTGGTCCAGCTCTTTCGCTTTAATATCACCAACGAATATGGCCTGGCAACCATAGGGGTGTTGGCGCTGGTCGGTTTCTTCTGGCAGATTGCCAGGCGACAATTCTTCCTCCCGGTCTGGCTGCTGGTCATTTTTTTCTCCGAGCCGCGCAGCGCGCCCCTGTATCTCACCCCACTGATTGCCCTCCTGGCCAGCGACTGCCTGTTGAATATCCTGACCAGCTTCCCATCCTCTGGTCAGACTTCCAACTTACCCGAAGAACCCAGGATTCCCCTGACCAGCCCAGCCGCCAAAGGACTGTTCGGCCTCTTGTTTGCCCAATGGACCCTTTCCGCTCTCGTCATCCCGCTGATCCTTGCCGGGACGAAGACGCTGTCCACCGCGGACCAATCAGCGTTCGCCTGGATTGGCGCAAATACCCCCGAAGACAGCCGATTTTTGGTACTGACCGGCGATGATCCCCTGAGCGACCCCACCTCTGAATGGTTCCCGGCCCTGACCGGACGGAGCAGTGTGGCCACCGTGCAGGGTTACGAATGGGATGGGAACCACAAATTTGAAGAAATCAAAGATCGTGGGCGAAAGATCCAAAACTGCATCCAACAAACACCAGCCTGTATTCAGGACTGGGAGAGAGAATATCACCTGGAATTCGAATATATCTATTTACGCAAGCTGGTTCCGGCTTCGAGCTGGAGTCTGGCACCCCAGCCGAGCGGCCTGGAAGCGCTCCTGGTCAACGGCGCCCAGACCATCCCCGTATACCATTCGGCGGAAGTCACCATCCTACAACTCGCATCCTCAAAATAAACGGCCAGTTGTAGCTCCCCACCTTGTTATTTTGTAAGCCCAATCCCACATTGGCATGTTTATAATGATATTGCAATGCAAGC
The DNA here is from genome assembly GCA_021849525.1 of Chloroflexota bacterium. Taxonomy (GTDB): domain Bacteria; phylum Chloroflexota; class Anaerolineae; order Anaerolineales; family UBA4823; genus JAJZSS01. The sequence continues at coordinate 6,483 of JAJZSS010000031.1, read as the reverse complement.
ACCTGGCGGAATTAAAACATTGCTGGGGGTGGGGGAGAATTCTGCGCTGGACAGAATAATTTCAAATGCAAAAAACGCCTGAATTAAAGATATTTGTGGGAGGTCGCATGTCTTACAATCAAACAAATCCATCAAACCGGAAGCGCCAGCGCCTGGGACGGCTGCTTTTTTTGGGGATATTTCTCCTCAGTTTATTCACCCCCCTGAACAGCGGACCGGCGTGGGCGATCGATGCGCCGTCACCGCTGACTCCGGCCAACGGAGTGACCGTGACGGCTACCGGTTTTGGCGGCACGCTGGCGGCGCCACCAAATGCCTTTCCTGAATTCTCATGGACAGCAGTGGAGGGAGCAGGCAGCTATAAACTGCAGATCAGCCCGGATATCGCATTCACTACCAAGCAGGAATACAGTACGCCTCTGACTCGCTATACTCCTACCAACCTCAGCCCTTTTCCGGATGGCGTGTATTACTGGCGGGTGCTGGTCGATTGGCCCGAAGTCAGTTTCCCCAGCGTGACCCGCAGCTTCACCCGCCAGTGGGCAACACCGGACAACCAGCCCGTGCTGACCAGCCCGGGAGAAGGGGACATTCTGGAATTCTTCGACTCCCCGGCATTTTCCTGGCAGCCGGTGCCCGGCGCAGCCTTTTATCGTTTGCAGATCTCAGCCAACCCCGATTTCAGCGTCCTGGCGGTCGATAACACGACTCTTACCACCTCCAACCAGCCGGTGGTAAAACTGGCCAATGGGACATACTCCTGGCGGGTGATCCCCTTCGATACCCACAACCGCCAGGGTACCGCCTCCGAGTCACGTAGCTTTCAGATGGGTTATGATCAGGTACCTGCTTTGCTCGAACCGGGGAATCTGTCCACACCCACATTTACCCCCACCTTTCGCTGGAAGGCGGTGTTTGGCACACAATACTATCGCTTGCAGTATTCAACGGACCCCACCTTCGCCGCCGATGTTCATACAGAGACAACCCCGAACACGACCTTCACCCCAACAACGCCATTACCGAACGATGTCAACTATTACTGGCGGGTACAGGCAGTCTCCGGTAATTCGCTGGCAAGTTGGAGCAGCGTGTGGACTTTCCGCAAGCAGTGGTATATCAAACCGGTGACGTTGACTCCGCGCAACGGTTACCAATCCGTGCGCCATCCATATTTCAGCTGGACGCCTGTGCCTGGGGCAAGTTATTATAAAATTGAGATCAGCACTCAACCTGATTTGCAGGGACCACAACAGATCGTCGCAGATACTTCGAACACATGGTACACACCGAATCGCTACTGGGGAGCTGCATGGACATACTACTGGAGAGTAACCCCTTACGACAAATATAATGGCAGGGGTGTTTCCAGTGAGCTGGCTTCTTACTCCAGCAGTTACAGCATGATGGCGCCAATGCTAGTATACCCACCCTATTATTATCTGCCGGATAATTATCCCGGTCAGGACATGGAGCTGATCACTCAACCGCACGAGGACCGCACGGTAGCTTTGCCGGTTTTCACCTGGCACCGTTTGACAGGTCCCTTCCCAACCGGTGACACCCAGGCGTTTGTTTACCGGATTGAAGTCAATACTGATCCAACTTTCATTGCACTACCGGTGTGGTCTATGGATACTGAGAACACCAATGCCACGCCTTCTCAGGCCAATCCTTTCATTCCGGTTGCCGGGGTGGATTATTACTGGCGGGTTCGCCCACTGAATGCTGCAGGTGGCACCTGGTGGAGCCAGATATGGCGGACACGAATTGATCCCGGACAGATACAGCCTACGGATACCCCTGCTCCCCAGCTTTTACGCCCGGTGGACGGGGCAGAAATCGTGGAAACCATGCCCCTTTTCGAGTGGCAGCCGTTGAGTGGGGCAGACAGCTACGAGATCACAATCAGCCGGGACGCGGGATTTACAGATATTCTGGAGAGCACACGTGTGGATTACCCGGCTTATGCACCCACGACCAGCCGGGGCCAACGTCTGCTTAGCAAGCTGGAGTTTGGCACTTTCTTCTGGCGCGTGCAGGCTTATGCCGGAGGAAACCCAGTAAGCGAGCTCAGCGACACGTGGCGATTCCAGATTGCATCCCAAAGCCAATGGATCATGTTCCGGACTCCGGGAGATACTGCAAACCGTCTTGTGATTGGCACCGACCCGGATGATGTCGACGATGCAAATTACGAGCTGCGCGATCTGTACGCCAGCCAGGATATCCAAGCCTGGTACCTCGGTTTCCAAGCGACCACCGGCGCGCCAGATATGACTTATGTGCTTTACCTGGATACTGACCACCTAGATGGATCCGGGGCGACCAGCGACGCGATGAGTTACAACCTGACCACCATTCCTGCCCACCATCCGGAATATGCAATCTATATCCACCAGATAGGAGGTATGTTCTCTGCTGAACATACGGTGATTTATCGCTGGACACCCGGCGGATATTGGGATACACCGGATGTCCTGGATAATATCGGCGGCGTGCTCAACTATTCTGCCGGGTATGTAGATCTGGTTATTCCCAATACAGCGATTGGTTACGGAGAGAATTCCGGCAGTTACACTGCAACTCTGGTAAGTTATGATCCGATTCTCGGAGTTGCGCAGGATTCGGTTCCCAACGATCCCAATATACCTGGGGGAAACCTGGTCAGCCGCTTCAGCAGCGTCTCCGAGCGCCTGAACCTGCTTCGCCCGGCGAATGATATCGGCGGCGACCCGGCGACTTTCGCCTCCGTGCCGCCCTTCGCCTGGGATTATCCGGTGGGCGGGAATGGAACGTCTCCCTGGGCAGGGGTCTGGATGAAAGCGTACCTGGATGCCAGCTTTACCACGGAAAGAGCCAGTTACAGAGTCGAATCCGACGGGAACTATTATGCACCTACGGCTTACCCATGGCCGAGTGATTTCATCGGCGATAACTCGTATTACTGGCGTGTTCAGCCGCGTTATATATCGCCGCCCCCTCCTCCTCCATACTCCAGCGTAAATTTCGGCGCTTGGTCACAAGGAGTTCGCTTCGAACGCCTGGGCTTTATCCCCGAAAACCTGCAAGTTTCAGTAACCAATGCTACACCTACCTTCTCATGGGAGATTGTTGAAGGCGCTGAGAGTTATGAATTGCTGGTGGACAACGATCCCAACTTCGGTTCACCCGAAGTCAACATCAACACCACCCAGGTTTCGTATACACCTACCGGCACCCTGGGCAATGGCGATTATTACTGGCGGGTGCGCGCCCGGCGTTGGGGAAATATTATCAATCAATGGTCGCCCAGCCAGAGTTTCACCCTCAGTCTGCCGGTGCCGACCGGCCTGACGCCCAATGATCCCGGAGCAACCGAAGTCTTCGGGCGAGCGCCAACGCTATGCTGGCAGCCGGTGCTGGTCAATGACAGCGATCATAATCCAGTCCTGGCCGCTTATCGCTACCGGGTGCAAATCCTGTTCAACAGTGTGCCGGTGGAGACCATCGAAACCGAGCAGACCTGCTACACCCCCACCAATGGCTACGCCGATGGAACTTACACCTGGCGGGTGGCAATGGTCGATGGCAACTATCGCCTGGGTGATTTCAGCCCGCTGGCTACCTTTACCAAGCAGTACCCGGTGACCACACTGCTCGATCCGGTGAATGAAACGGTCCTTACGACCCCGACCTTCTACTGGACGCCGGTACTGGGTGCAGCCAATTACCAGCTGGAAATTTCTCTTTCGCCGACTTTTGGCGCGATCTATGACGCCGCGGTCACCAACAATACCCGCTATACTCCCAACCGGTTGTACCAGACCCCGGATACCTACTACTGGCGGGTGGCGATGATCGACCAGCATGGGAGAATGGGGCCCTTCACCGGCGCCCAGATCATCCTCGATCCTTCAGATTTACCCAATAAGCTGTTCTTGCCAGCCCTGAAGCACTAGGTCGCTGTCCTTCACAGACGGGTACATCCCATTTAGCGAAAAACCCCACAGAATCAAAATCCCACCCGCAGAATCAACCTCTGCGGGTGGGATCTTTTTGAGAGCAGTGAATTATGGCTGCACTTGCCGGTAGACTACTGCGATTTCGTCGCGATACAGCTCTTCCCAGCCCGGCTCCTCAGCGAGTGCGGCTGCCAGGGGCGTCTGCGGCTCGACCAGCACCACGCCGATCTGGCGCTGTCTGAAAATTTCTTCCCAACCCGCCTCGGCGCGCATCGCCCTCAGCCACTCATTGATGATTTCATCGTTATACAGATCGGTGCGCCCATCGATAAAGACCGGGTAATCACGCAGCGCCCACACCAGGTAGCCGCCGCAGTTGTATGAGTTGAAAAGCCTGCCCGGGGGAGCTGCCTGCGCCACTTCCCGGGCGGCTGCCACCGGGAGCTGCTGGCGGAAATGGGCGGCGTTGGCTTCCTCCGGCAGTACGGGCAGCAGACGCGCCAGGACTGCCAGGAATACCACCCCCAGTAATACCAGGTTCAGGCGGCGCAGGCGGGGCGGAGTCTCGGTTTCTAACGGCTTGAGGCGCAAGGTGCACCCGGCAAGCTGCAGGGCAACCGCGCTGTGGCGGCTGAGTGGGGGCAGGGCTGCCAGGGCAAACAGGGCGATATTGCGCGCCGCCAGGAAGCCCAGGTAACCAAAGCCCGCCAGGAGCAGGAAATCGGTGAGCGCCAGCCGGCGGCGGGAAGCGCCGATCGCGCCCAGGCTGAGCAAAAAGAGCCATAAGAACGGCTGCAGGCTGAGGTCGTGGAAGTTGGGCGGCTGCCACTCCTGGATATATGCCTGCAGGGCAGCGATTTCCACCGTCTGGAATGGGTAAAGCAGCAGGCGGGGACCGACTGGCGACAGGCAGGCTGCCAGCAGGGTAACCAGGCTGACCAGGCCCAGCGTGCGCAAGCGCCGTGTGTGTTCCACACCGGGGAAGGTGGCTGGCGGCTGGCGGCGAGCGATGAAGTTGGTGCTCAACCAGCCCCAGGCCTCGCCCGCCAGGTATACGGCCAACAATAAAAAGCCGGTGAAGAATCCCCCATGGCTGTTCGCCCACAAGACCATCAGGACCGGCAGCAGCCACAGGCGTCGAGTGTATTTTTCACCCTCTCGCCAGCGCCAGGATTCCAGGAGCCACAGATAGACCGCGGTCAGCACGAAGGTGACCAGGTACGGCCGCGCCGCCCAGTAGACTCCCGAAGCGGCAGCGCCCAGGATGGTGATAAACGCTCGTAAATAGGGATTCCCCACCTGGAGCCGCCACACAAAAGCAAACGCCAGGGTTACCATCGCTGCCGTCCAGAGATTCAGGCCACCGGGACCTGCCAGAGCGTACATCCAGTACATGGGGATCTCGACCAGCCAGCCGGGATAGCGCCATGGCTCGCCATAGCGGGTGTGAGAGAAGATATCCACCTGCAAGATCTGGCCGTTTTGCGCCATCCATTCCCCGGCCCGCAGGTGCCACCAGGTATCGGTATCGACGGCATATTTCGCTGCCATGGCAAATACCGCCAAAAATGTGATCCAGATGACCAGTTTGCGAGTTTGCATCAGGCTCAATGTTAAGCGATTCTGCTGGAAAAAACATCCCGACTGACGGAAATGTCAGCCTGCATTCGGCGTTATAATGCGGCTTGGAATATATCCGGTTGGGAGGCAGTGTGGTAGATAAGGTATTGATCACCGGTGGGGCGGGATTCATCGGCAGCCATCTTTCCGATTTGCTGGTAGGGCGCGGCTGCCAGGTGACCGCGATAGACGATCTATCCACCGGGCGGATTGAAAACATCGCCGGGCCGATCGCTGCGCCGAACTTCCAGTTTGTACGTGAGACAATCCTGAACAACCAGGTATTGGACCGCCTGACCAGCCAGGCAGATATCGTGATCCACCTGGCAGCCGCAGTGGGCGTGAAGCTGATTGTCGAAGACCCGGTGCATACCATCCGCACCAACATCATGGGCAGCGAAGCAGTGCTCACGGCTGCCCGTCGTTACGGCTGTAAAGTGCTGATTGCCTCGACTTCGGAAGTGTACGGCAAGGGCACAACCGAGACTTTCAGCGAGGAGGACGACTGCCTGCTGGGGCCAACCAGTCACAGCCGCTGGGCATATGCCACCTCCAAAATGGTGGACGAGTTCCTGGGGCTGGCATACTTTCACCAGTACGGCCTGCCGGTGGTGATCCTGCGATTGTTCAATACAGTTGGACCGCGCCAGACCGGGCGCTACGGGATGGTGGTGCCGCGCTTCGTGCGCCGGGCGCTGCGGGATCAGCCGCTCGAAGTTTTCGGCGATGGCAGCCAGTCGCGCTGTTTCAGCGATGTCGCCGATGTCGTGGGGGCGATTGCCGGCCTGGCAGAACACCCTCAGGCGGTAGGTCAGGTGTACAATATCGGGACGACCGAAGAGATTACAATCGATGCGCTGGCAGCGCGGGTCATCCAGCTCAGCGGCAGCCGTTCACCGATCCAGTGGGTTCGTTACGA
>JAJZSS010000030.1 GCA_021849525.1 Chloroflexota bacterium | reverse complement strand
ATCTGTCGTGAGTAAGATTGAGCAGGAGGAACTTGCCGCGCCGGCCAATTTCCAGGAGTTCCTGCCCCGGCAGGCGGGCTTGAAAATCAGCCGCATTCGGCTCAGCCACGCTGCGCGCCCACAGCACCTGAACGGCGGTTATTTTACGTCCGAGGATACCCGGAGTATCTGCCACACCCTGGCGCAAAAGGCGGGCGATCGTTTCGACTTCAGGGAGCTCCGGCATAAAATTTTATTCGTGGAACATCTCGCCCACGCTGCGCCCCTCGTGCGCCCGCAGGATCACCTCGCCCAGCAAGGAAGCAACCGATAGGATTTTCAGCTTATCGCCAATTAAAGCGCGCTTCTCCGCTGAAACCGGCACGGTATCAGTTGTGATCATCTCTTCAACCGGCAGCTGTGCCAGGCGCTCCGCAGCCGGTCCGGAGAATATGGGGTGCACAAACACCATGTACACCCGCCTCGCCCCCTCGCGCTTGACCAGCTGGACAGCCTGGACCATCGAGCCAGCGGTATCCACCTCATCATCGACGAGAATGACATCCCGATCTGTTACATCCCCGATGATCGATAAGGCTTCGGCGTGAGCGTCTGCGCCTGCCCGGCGCTTTTCTACAAATGCAATCGGCACCCCGATCTGGGCTGCAAAGTTACGACCTTTCTTGGCAAAGCCCAAATCGGTAGCCACCACCACCGGATCTTTCAGGCTGGGGAGTAAAGCCTCGACATGTTTTGTCAATATATGAAACGCCGTCAGCACATCGCCGGGGATCGAAAAGAATCCCTGGATTTGCCCGGCATGTAAATCTAGTGTCATATAGCGGTCAGCGCCGGCAACATCGATCATATCCGCCACCAGGCGGGCGGTGATGGGAACCCGCGGTCGGTCCTTCTTGTCAGAACGGGCATACGCCAGGTAAGGGACCACTGCAGTGACCCGGGCTGCAGAATCCAGGCGCAGGGTCTGGAGCATGATCAGGAGTTCCATCAGGTTGCGGTGCACCGGGGTGCTGGTGGTCTGGACCACGTAAACATCCTGGCCACGCACGCTCTTATGCAAGCGCACAAATAAGTTCTCATTGGGGAACTGCACGATGTCTCTGCCACTGAGGGTGATCCCCAGGTAGGCTGCTATCGCCTGCGCCAGCTCGGGGGAGCCTGTGCCGGCAAACAGCTGGATATCTCCATACATCCCGCAATCCCGATAGACATGATGTGTGCTCACTCCTGATCCTCCTTCCACTCACTCCGTAGAACACTCATGATCAAAATGTCAATATAGCTGCCATCTTTGTACATCGCCTGGCGTTTGCGCCCCTCATGCACAAATCCCACCTTTTCGTACGCCCGAATCGCCCGCGGATTGGTCTCATACACATCCAGGGCAATCCGGTTCAAGTTTAACGTATTAAATCCGTGCTTGAGCAATAAGGTCATCGCTTCGCTGCCGTACCCCTGATTCCAGAGGGACTTTTCACCAATGAAAATGCCCACTTCGGCTGCTCGTGCCCGCCAATCAATCATGTTAAACCCGCAGTTGCCCACTGCCGTCCATTCTTCTCCTCGCTGGACTTCGATAACCAGGGGGTGTTCGGCAAGCGGGCGATTGAGCATTCCCGTGAACCAGGCCTCCTCATCTTCCAAGGACATCGGCAAGGAGACCATCAGACCAGCAATGACCTCAGAGTCATTCAACCAGGCCACAAACTGGGGTATATCGGTGCGGGTCGGCGCCCGCAAGCGAATCCGTTTTCCCTGGATCATCCCTCACCTCCATCCAGTAGCTGCTGTACCGCCTGCCAGGGTGAGACCTGGCGCGCGGCCATCCGGTTCAGTACGGCGCGATACTGCGCGGCATCGATTGTCGTCCGCCAGCGCGCAACCAGCGTGTCGCGCAGCAGATTTTCCAGCTCAGTCTCGATTCGCATCAGCTCGCGGCGCTGGCGCTCGCCGGAGATTTCCAGGAATTTTCGGTGCTGTTCGATCGCATCGACCAGTTGTGCAATCCCATCGCCTTCGGTTGCCACGACCTTTAATATCGGCGGAGTCCAGATACTACCCTCCGGGTCCTTTTGGGGATGCTCGGAAAGCACCTCAATATGACCATGATGCTGGAAGCTGCGCGGGGCACTGTGCGCCAGCTGCAAATTATTGCGTAAAGCGCGTTCTGTGGCCTCGACGCCCGGACGATCGGCTTTGTTGATCACCAGGATATCGGCGATCTCCAATATCCCGGCTTTGATCGCCTGGATCTCATCCCCCAGCCCCGGCGCTTCGACGACCAGGGTCGTGTGTGCCAGTCGGGCGATATCCACCTCGCTCTGGCCCGCGCCAACGGTTTCGACCAGAATCAGGTCAAAACCGGCTGCATCCATCACCTGCACCATGCCGGCGGTCGTCGCCGCCAGGCCTCCCAGTGTGCCGCGGGTAGCCATTGAGCGAATAAAGACGCCCGGATCGCCAGCCAGATCGCGCATTCGCACCCGGTCCCCCAGGATTGCCCCACCGGTGAATGGGCTGGATGGATCGACGGCAATCACCCCCACGCGGCGTGGTGTGAAATTCCCACCCTGGCGATAAAAGAGCGCCAGCTGGTTGACCAGGCTGGATTTGCCGGTCCCGGGTGCGCCGGTAATTCCAATGCGGTGGGCTTTACCGGTATGTGGATAAAGCTCATTCAAGGCTGCCCAGCCTTCGGGCAGCCCATTCTCTACCAGCGTAAGCAGCCGGGCCAATGCCAGCCGGTTGCCTGCCAGAACAGATTCAACTAAGGTCATTGCTTAGGGAGTCCGGCTCAGTCAGGCGATGATCCGGCAGAACCAGAAACGGCCTGGCGAACATCCTGAATAATCACCTCGGTAATGGTCCCTGGGCCATAGACGCCCACCACACCCATCTCGATCAAGCGTGGCACATCCTCGTCCGGAATAATCCCGCCCAGGAACACTTTGACATTTTGCTGTCCATTGAGGCGCAGTAATTCCAGGATGCGTGGCACCAGCGCCATATGGGCGCCCGAGAGTACCGAAAGACCGACGACATCCGCATCTTCTTGCAAGGCTGTCTCGGCGATCATTTCAGGTGTCTGGCGTAATCCGGTATAGATTACCTCCATGCCGGCATCGCGCAGCGCCCGGGCAACTACTTTAGCCCCCCGATCATGGCCGTCCAGGCCAGGTTTCGCCACAACCACGCGGATTTTCCGTTCAGTCACGCTTGCTTTTGGTTCGCTCATGCAGACCTTCCAATAGTTTGAAGTTAATCCGATTATACTCGCTCTTCTTTTTAACGACCGTGCTCATGAACAGGTTGGGTGGCTACAAACCGCGATCCGACGGCGCTTCTCTTTATACAGCAGTGGCTAAACTCCCTCAACAACAACCGCCCGCGCGCTGCGAAAGAATATCCACTCCAGAGCAATGGCGGTCGCATACAAAGCCGAGACGGTAAAGAAGATCGGCACAAAACCCCATTCACCGTACTCAACCTGCAGCCATCCACTGATCTGAGGCATCACAAACCAGCCAAACTCAAACGACAATGATGACAGGCTGATGGTGAGCGCCTGTGTGCTGACCGGTACCTGCTCCAATAAGAAGGTCTGGTAAATCGGATTGCTTAAATTCATCAATGCCAGACGAAATATATATGCAATCCCGGCGACCACGAACCAGAAGGTGGCGGCGCCAACCCCATTGACGACTGCCAGGACGCCCAGGCCCATGGTCAGTAAAAATGGGATCGAGATGGCCTGGGTAAAGATGACAGCCTGGATCTTGCCCATGCGATCGGAGAGCGGTGGGCCCAGGAACTGTGCAATCGCCATGGATAATCCACCGATGGCAAACATCAACGAGATCGGCCCATCGGCGATCCCATAGACTTTACGAAAATAAATATTCATGAACGGCATCATCATGCCCGCACCCAGGCCAATAATGACCTGCGGCGCCAGCAGACGGCTGATCTGGCTTCCATGTTCCCGCAGCTGGACCCAGGGCAGATTGATCTGCGCGTTACGGACTAGGCGCGGCGCTCGAATCCCGAGTATCGGCAGGGTAGAGAGCAGCATCACCAGGATCATGCTGCCAATGGCTGTCTGGTACGCCAGGGTATCCGTCGCCTGAACATCATAAGCCTTGGCGAGAAAAGTTGGCAGCCAGCCCCCCAGGAGATTTCCAAAAAAACTGGAAATGGTCATCAGGCCAATGTTAAAACTGAATACCCACTGCCGCTCTTCCAGCGACGTGTTGGACATTAAAAACGGGGCAACTGCCACCTGGCGAATACTCATCGACAGGCCAACGATCATCTGGAAAATTACCAGCGCCGGGGTATACGGCAGCAGGACCAATCCAGCCAATGCTATTGCGCCAATGACGGCGCTGGAAAGCATGATCTTTTTAGGCGCGAAGCGTTCAGCCAGGTAAGCCGCCGGCAGGGCCATCAGGATATTGGCAAAGGAGGTCGCAGTCTGGAGGGTGCCAATAAACGCTTCATCATAACCCAGGCTTAAGACATAAAAGTTGAACAGGAAGCGAAAAACGCCAAATGCCAGGCCGATAAAAGCAGAATGCCACATGACCTGCCGGGCATTGTAGGAAAATTTCTGTGTTTTATTCAGGTATTGGGAGAATCCAATTAAAGTGCGGGACACAGGTGCTCCAGGTTAGATAATAATCTAACTCAGTTTACCACTCAACCGCCTGGATCAGAAGGTGATGATCGTACCCCTTTTTTCAATTATTCTTCATGTGGAGGGATTTGGGTAAGCGCTCGAAATCTTTCAAAACAGTCTGCGCGGCGTAATACCCGCACATCCCATGCACACCCCCACCGGGTGGTGTTGATGAGCCGCAGAAATACAACCCCTTGCGCGCCATCCGGTACGGCGTCAGGCTGAATGTTGGGCGAGTGAAGAATTGGAAAAGGTCCTGGACTCCACTGTTGATATCTCCCTGGACGTAATTGGGGTTATATGCTTCCATTTCCAGCGAATTGCGGGTATGCCGGACTAAGATGCGCTGGCGAAATCCAGGTGCAAAGCGCTCGATCTGGGCTTCGATGGCACCGGTCATATCTACGGTGGATCCCGCCGGAGTATGGCAGTAGGCCCAGGCAGTATGCTTTCCTTGCGGCGCGCGGGTAGGGTCCCAAACGGTGGGCTGGGATAAAAGCACGTAAGGTCGCTCGGGATGGCGACCAGACCAGACCGCTTTTTCCGAAACCGCCAGTTCCTCCAGGCTTCCGCTCAGATGCAAGGTTGCTGTACGGGTGCAGCCGGGGTTTTCCCAGGGGATTGGCCCATCCAAAGCATAATCAATTTTGAAGACGCCCTGCCCATAGCGAAAACGACCCAGCTGGCGGCGATAGCCCTCGGGCAGCCAGTCGCCGGCGATACTCAAGACTGTGCGCGGCGGCGTATCGAACAGCACGACCCTGGCATCCGGCAGCTCAGCCAGCGATCTCACCCAGCAGCCGGTGACCAGCTCGCCGCCCAGGGAGCGATAGTAGGAAACCAGGGCATTGGTCAGGCCTTGCGTGCCCCCCTCGACGATCGGCCAGCCGATCACATGCGATAGCATGCTGAGCATCAAGCCAAAAGCCCCGGTCAGGGGACGGTTCAGAGGCAGCATCGAATGCCCGGCCATCCCTGCAAACAACACCTGAGTGGATGCATTTCTGAATAACCCCCGCGCCAGGATCTCGGCCGGCAGGAAGGATTGGAGGGCTACACGGGCAATCGCGAATGGGTGGCGGGGGGGCAGGGGCAGCGGGCCCACCAGGTCGGCGAACAACTCTTCCCAATGTTCAATCCAGAAACTTAGAGCCCGGCGATAAGCAGCGCCATCCGTTCCTAGAGCTGTAACCATCGCTTCGAAATCGCGCTCTACCAGCACCGCCTGCCCGCCATCGAGCGGATGCGCCAGGGGAACCTCTGGTTGGATCCATTTCAAACCGTGCTCTGCCAGGGGTAAAGACCGAAAAAACGGCGATGCCTTCCCAAAAGGATGCACCGCCGCACACGGATCGTGGATAAAACCTGGCAGGGTCAGCTCGGCTGAGCGTGCTCCTCCTCCAGGCGTCTCGCTTCCCTCCAACACCAGAACGCTTAATCCTGCCCGCGCCAGGGTGATCCCGGCCGCCAATCCATTCGGGCCGGCTCCAACGACAATGGCGTCATACGCGCTGCGCTGCGGAGTTTGTTCAGACATTCGTCTGCAAAGTATACTTTATCGCAGGAGGGTTACCAGATCCTCTCCTGAAAGAAAGTAACAGTCCAAATGAACTAGAGACTGGCCGCCGCGACAGCAGCTTTTTCATCCGGAAAGATCGCGATCGCTTCATTGAGGCGAGTCAGCTCAAAGATTTGCTGGTAATGAGCGCTCAAACCACAGGCCATCAATTTCTGGCGCTGGCGGTTGGCCCGGATCAGCAAGGTCACCAGCAACCCGATCCCGGAGCTGTTCATATATTCCAGGTCACTGAAGTCAAGAATAATCGCCCTCACCCCCTGAGCAGAGGCTTCAGCGTAGGCTTCCATCAGCGGAGCCTCGGCCTGCGAATTAATCTCTCCCTTGATCTTGATCACACGGGTCAAATCATTCGGGCTCTGTACAGCGAGCATCACTTTAGGTTGGTTCATAGATCTCTCCTTAATGTGCCTTAAAAACCTGAAATACCAGGCGACGGATAAATTCCACTCTCAGGAACGTTTCCCAATCAGATTGAAGATCAGCTCCAGGCGGTGAAAACCATCCCCGGTCGTTACAATCAGCTCATCCACCATACTCCGGATAAGAAATAACCCCCAGCCGCGCGGAGACTGCAGACCCGCCAACTTGGCATCCAGATCGGGTATTTCAGGGGTCTGGCGCCTGGGACCAACACCCTGATCCTCTATTTTCACTCGCAATTTTGATTTTGATGCATCGAGGCTGATCTGCACCGGGACATCAGCCTGGTAGTGATTGCCATGTTCCATGGCATTCATGGTCGCCTCAGCCACAGCTGTCTTGATCCGCTCCACAAGGGATTCTTTTAAATTGAAAGGTTCGATCAACAAGGCAACCCGCGCCATTGCAATTTTTTCGTTGCCCGGCTGGCTGGGTAAATTGAACTCGGCCAATGTACGCCAGGCAGGGTCCATCGATTTTTCCTCCCGGTTTACTTCTCCATCTTCAGCGGCCAAAGCCCCATCAAAGAAAAATGCGCTTATCACAGGCATTCACCTATCCATCGTTGTTTGATCCTGGAGCGATTATCCTGAACCATTCTGCGTTCCACCTCACAATATTATCCAATCATAATCGACCAGCGTCCGGAGAACGTTACGAAAATCGTTACGATATAATTTCGTTACGATTTGAGGTAAAATCAGGACAATATGGGTGTACAAGCGTCGAATTGGGCTTTGTATTTACTGGGTGCGCCACGCCTGGAATATAACGGACACAGGGTGGAAATGGACACGCGCAAAGCCCTGGCCTTGCTGGCTTACCTGGCGCTGGCAGGCAGCCAGAGTCGCGAATCCCTGGCGGTTCTATTTTGGCCGGAAAACGACCAGGCTTCTGCACGCGGCGCACTGCGGCGTACGCTCTCAACTTTACATAAAGCTACCCAGGGGATGCTCCTGGACGCGGGGCGCGAGCGAGTTCAGCTGCGCGCGGATGCTCCCTTATGGATAGATGTCCAGGGATTCCGCCAGCTGCTCACGACAGCCGCCAACCCGGCCTCACCTGTAGATTCCAGCGATCAACAACAGCTGCTTCAACAAGCCGTCGATCTATATGCCGGCGATTTTCTCCAGGGTTTTACCTTGCGCGATAGCCCGGCATTCGATGATTGGCAGTATTTCCAAACCGACAGCCTGCGCCGCGAATTAGCCGGCGCCCTGGAAAAGCTGGCTTTGGGTTATAGCCAGCACAGGCAAGATGATGCCGCCATCCTGGCGGTCCGGCGCTGGCTGGCATTGGACGAGCTACAGGAGGAAGCCCATCGCCTGTTAATGAAGTTATTCGCCTGGACAGGACAACGCGGGGCTGCTCTGCGCCAGTATCGTGAATGTGTGCGCATCCTGGAGCAAGAGCTCGGCGTACCACCCCTGCCGGAAACAACCCGGCTCTACCAGGCGATCCTGGAAAATCAACTCCCTGCCAGACCGGCGGCAGAAAAATCGCCTGCCCCAGAAGCGCCTGCCATTCCCAGCGTTCCAGAGAGTTATCCACTCACCGGGCGAGAGGCTGAGCTGGGCCAATTATCGAATATTTACTGGACCGGTGCCGGACATGGCTCTCTGGTTCTGATTGCTGGCGAGCCCGGGATTGGTAAAACTCGCCAGGCAGAAGAAATCCTCAGGATCGCCCAGCAAGCTGGAGCTCAAACCCTCACGGCTCGCTGTTATGAAGGGGAAACCCAGCTTGCCTATGGGCCTCTTCTGGAAGGGTTGCCTGGCATCCTCAGCCAGCCCGGCAGCCTGGAAGCACTGGGAAAAATCCCGGCTCACTGGCTGAGCGAAGCCATGCGCCTCGTCCCCATCCTGGGCGAGCTGCGCCCCGACCTGCCTCAACCTCAACCGGCAGAAGGACCTGGCGCGCAAAGCCGTTTCTTTGAAGGCATCCGCCAGTTCCTGATCGGCCTGCTCACTGGAGCGCGATCCGGCAGGCCTCCGGGTATCTTATTCCTGGATGACCTGCACTGGGCAGATAGCGCGACCCTGGATCTGCTTGTTTATATTGTCCGCCGCCTGCGTGGGCAGGCGCTGCTGGTGCTGGCAACCCGGCGCAATCCTTCCGGCGCCAGTGATACCCGCATCTCAAATCTGATGGCTGAAACCGGGCGCTCAGGGTATGGATATTCCATCTCTCTGGAGCGATTATCGCCTGAAGCTGTATTCCAGCTTACCGAAAAATTACCGGAGCCTCTGCCCGAAGAGATATGCAAACGATTGTTTCGCGAAACCGAAGGCCTGCCACTCCTGGTGACCGCCTATCTGGATGCCCTGCAGAAGGGCGGCCTGCCCCAAACCGGAACAGTCTGGGAGATGCCCGCCAGTGTGCGGAATGTACTCCGCAACCGCCTGCCAGCGCCAGATGAGCCAAGCTGGCAATTATTGACCACTGCAGCCGTGATCGGGCGCGCCTTTGATTTCGAGACTTTACGCCAGGCCAGCGGGCGGGGTGAGATGGAGACGGTCAGCGGATTAGAAACCCTGCTTGCTTTGGGGCTGGTCCAGGAAGATGGAAGTGAACATCCCGGCGAGATCCAGTATCGATTCACCCATGAAAAACTGCTCAATCTGGTGATCGAAGAGATCAGCCTGGCCCGTTTACGCCTGTTACACCACCGTGTGGCCGAGGCACTGATCTCGGGGCCAGCCCGGCGGGAGAGCGGGCATTTCGCTGCCCGGATCGCGCAGCATTACCATACCGCCGGGCAAGACTCGCTGGCTGCTGAATATTTTTATCAGGCCGGCGATTACGAGCGCCAATTGTTTGCCAACCAGGAAGCCCTGGCCCATTATCAGACTGCCCTGGCTCTCTCTCCCAGCCAACCTGCCGCCCTGTACGAAGCAATTGGAGATCTACAGGCGCTTTCGGGCGACTACCCTGCCGCCATCCGCAATTATGAAACAGCCGCCGCGCTGCTCAGCCTGCCCGAATTGCCCACTCTCGAGCACAAGCTCGGCAATATCCACAC
>JAJZSS010000029.1 GCA_021849525.1 Chloroflexota bacterium | reverse complement strand
ACAGGCGACGGGGCAATTAGAGGTGGAAATCAGTAACCGGATCAGCCCACCGCTGCAGTGCACCGTGGATGTCCATGAAACGGGCGGGAAGAAAATCCTACGGGTGCTGGTGCCCCGGGGTGATGACCCGCCATATGCCGTAGATGAGAATAAGATCTATGTGCGCTCCGAAACAGAGACCGGGCTGGCTGTGCGAGATGAGATTGTCAGTCTGGTGACGCGCAGCCCGAAATTAACGCCAAAACCTGTCGAAACTCGCCCTCACGAGACCAAAGAGCCCCCGGTTCAAGTTGTCGAAGAAGGCGAAGAGGATACTGCTCCACGCACCGGAGTCGAGGTAGTCTCCGTGGAGGAGCGAGATGGTGCCCATTACTACGCGATGCGCGATCTGCGCAACGGAAATGTCGTGAAGAATGTCACCCGCACTTCGGCGAGGCGTTTATGGCATTATGCCATCACCCGGTATTCTTCTTTGATCAGTGATCTATCCGTGATCAAAATTGATTGGCAAGGGAATTTTGGTGTGGTTGAGCGCCAAAAACAAGGCAATACTTCACGTTATGATTTAGTCCAGCGCACCCCTGATGGATACCGTTTCTTTTTTGGAGTAACCGATGATGGGGTGCATGGTCCCTGGAGACAGCTCTTAGGGCACGAAGAAGATTGATTTATGCCACAAGCAAATATCCGGACTTTTCGTTATCCAGAGGATTTGATCGGCGTATTAGAATTATGGGGAAACGCTGGGCCGGGTGTCCATGTGGGGCGTTCAGACAGTCCTGAGGAAATCCAGAAGAAACTGGCGCGAGACCCGGATTTGTTCCTGGTTGCCGAGCTGGACGGGCGTCTGGTAGGGACGGTATTGGGCGGGTTTGACGGGCGCCGGGGGATGGTGTATCATCTTGCGGTGGCAGTAGAGGAGCGTCGCCAGGGGTTAGGTGAGGCACTGATGCAGGCAGTTGAAGCTCGCTTGCGTTCAATGGGTTGCTTACGCTATTATCTGCTTGTGACCCAGGATAATGAGAGTGCGATAAAGTTCTATGAACAGCGCGGTCATGAATGTTTGCCGCTGCATATTTTCGCCAAGGATTTGGATTGATGATGGAACCGGAATCATCAGCACCGCTTCGCATTGGGATTCTCACCGTGTCTGATCGTTCGGCGCGTGGAGAGCGAGCGGATGCTGCTGGACCTGCTCTGGCTGGTGCAGTCTCAGAGCAGGGATGGCAGATTGTCCAAACAGGGATTGTGCCGGATGAGAAGGAAATTCTGGAAAACACTCTGGCAGCCTGGTGTGATACGCATCAAATGGATATCCTGCTCACAACCGGCGGGACGGGTTTCAGTCACCGGGACGTGACCCCGGAAGCGACTCAGGCAATCATCGAGCGGAACGCCCCTGGTCTGGCAGAAGCCATGCGCGCTTACAGCCTGCAGGTGACCCCCCATGCAATGTTATCGCGCGCTGCGGCAGGCATTCGGGGCCGGACATTGATTATAAATTTACCGGGCAGCCCGCGCGCCGCCCTCGAAAACCTGGCTGTCATCCTCCCGGTGCTTCCACATGCAGCAGAGTTGTTACGCGAAGACCCGCAGGCTGAAGCTGGTCACCAAAAGCAAGATCGAACAAAATGATTATTTAATCATGAGATTGAGTATTTTAGGAATATACCCGGATGGAGAATTTCGAAACTGAAATAGTCCCTGATCCACAACCCGAGCTTCCCGAAGAGAATAATAGTGGGAGTGTTCGGCGATTTATTATCGATGTTTTAGAAACGGTGGTTCTATCCCTGGTTTTGTTTTTAGGGATCAATGCGATTTCAGCCCGGATCCGGATTGAATCGATCAGCATGCAGCCTACTCTTTATGCCGGTGATTATGTGATCGTAAATAAGGTTGCTTACAGGCTGGGAGAGCCGAGCCGGGGGGATGTGATCGTTTTTCATTACCCACCTGACCCTGGACGGGAGCCCTATATTAAGCGCGTGATCGGTTTGCCTGGGGATCATGTTGTGATCCGCGATAAACAGGTGCTGGTCAATGGTGAATCCTTAGATGAGCCATACATCAACGCTGAACCGAACTATGATGGCGAGTGGCGGGTTCCAACGGACTCGTTATTTGTACTGGGAGATAACCGGAACAATTCATCCGACTCTCATAGCTGGGGGATGGTACCCCTTGAGAATGTGATTGGGAAAGCGGAGGTGGTGTACTGGCCGCCCTCCGAATGGAAGGCTTTGAATCCCAATAACGCGGTAGCTGCTGACCGCTAGTCAATACGGGAAATAGTATTACCGACCGGCTCTTGGAAATACTGAGGAGCCGGTCGTTTATATTGAATTTATTTCAGGTGTTCTGCAAGATGTGGCGGGCAATTACCATGCGCTGGATTTCGCTCGTACCTTCGCCAATGGTCATCAAGCGGGCATCGCGATAGATCCGTTCAACGGGGAATTCCCGGCTGTAGCCATAACCACCATGCACCTGGATAGCATTGCGGCAAACACGCTCCGCCATTTCGGTGGCGAAGAGTTTCGCCATAGATGCTTGCTGAGTGTAAGGTCGCTCTTCGCCTTTTAGCCAGGCAGTGTAGCGCACCATCAAACGCGCCGCCTGGATTTCAGTGGCGGCATCTGCGAGCATCCATTGAATAGCCTGGTGCCCGGCCAGCGGCTGCCCAAAGGATTGCCGCTCCTGGGCGTAGCGTAACGCTTCTTCGTAGGCTGCCTGAGCCAATCCAACGGCTAAAGCACCAATGCTGACCCGCCCCCCGTCCAGCACGGTTAAAGTCTGGTGCAATCCGTCACCTGGCGCGCCCAATACATATTCCAGGGGTACGTGGACATTTTCATAATTTACGGCGCTGGTAGGAGAGCCTTTAAGACCCATCTTGTTCTCGGGAGGGCCGATCTGTACGCCAGATGAGGCAGTAGGGACCAGGATCAGACTCAGAGATCGTGAACCGGTGTCCGTTCCGGTGCGCGCCAGCGTGATAATATAATCTGCAACGCTGGCATTGGTACACCACATTTTTTCGCCAGTGATCACCCACTCATCCCCCACTTGCCTGGCTTTGGTTCTTACACCGCCTTTCAAGTCCGATCCTGCGCCTGGCTCGGTAAGCGCCAGCGCAGCCAGTTTGCCTGTCCCACTGGCAGCGGGAGGAAGAAAGGTCTCTTTGAGCTTTTGACTGCCAAACAACGCAACCGGCGCACAACCTAACCCGTTATGGGCCGCGATCGCCAGGGCCGTGCTGCCACAACCCCAGCCCAGCTCTTCAACGGCGATTGCCGCTGAGACTGCATCAACTCCTGCCCCACCATATTCTTCAGGAACATTTAAACCCAGCAAGCCCAGCGGACCCATTTTTCGCACCGCTTCCTGATTGAAGCGCGCTTCTTCATCGACGGCATGGGCTAGAGGTTTCACCTCCTGGGCGACAAATCCGTGCACAGCGCTCTGCCACATTTTCTGTTCTTCAGAAAGGTCGAAATTCATGTTTCCCTCCCATTCCCGGTTAAATATCTTTCAGGAACCAGACTGGCAAACTACCCATGAGTTTGATATCTCGATCAGGTAACCCGCTTCAAAGGATATTTCGAATCGCCTCCACTGCTTCAGGATTTACCAGCGAGGAGGTATCGCCGAGGTCCTGGCCCAGATAGGCCGCCCGGATCATTCGCCGCATAACTTTGGCGTTGCGTGTTTTGGGTAGATCTGTGACAAAATAAACTGCTTTAGGGGCTAAAGCCTTTCCCAGATGGTTGACTAAGAGGTCAGTAAGCTCCTGGCGCAGCTCTTCACAGACTCCACAGCCTATCGCCAGCACACAATAGACGATGAGAGCGCTTCCTTTGATTTCATCTGGAATTCCAATGGCAGCAGCTTCGATGACATTGGGATGGTTGACCAGCAGAGATTCCACCTCGGCGGGTCCCAGGCGTTTCCCGGCTATTTTCAGGGTATCATCTGAACGTCCCAGGATATACCACATGCCATCTGAATCGACCGCCGCGAAATCCCCGTGCTGCCAGACGCCGGGGTAACGCGACCAGTATGTCTCCTGGTAGCGTTGGGGGTCTTTCCAGAATCCCCGCGTCATCCCGATCCATGGGGCTTTGATGACCAGCTCGCCAACTTCACCGCGCAGCGAATTACCATTTTCATCGAAGACATCGGCTGCGATACCCGGGCAAGGACCTGAAAACGCGCACGGCTTGAGCGGCAGTAAGGGATTCCCCATGACAATCCCACCGGATATCTCTGTTCCACCGGAGTAATTTATGATCGGCCGCTTTCCTTCGCCAACTTTCTGGAATAACCACATCCAGGGAGCGGGATTCCAGGGCTCCCCGGTAGAGGCAAAAAAGCGCAGGGAGGATAGATCGTGCTGCCTGAATGGTTGGTCACCGTGCAGGATCAGGGAGCGGATCAGTGTCGGTGAAACACCCAGGGTCGTGATCTGGTGGCGTTCAACCAGCGCCCATAAGCGATCCGGTCCGGGATAATCAGGAGCGCCATCGTAAATCAAAAAGGTAGCCCCCAGCAAGAGTGACCCAAATACCAACCATGGACCCATCATCCAGCCCATATCGGTCATCCAGTAAATCAGATCGCCGGGTTGGACGTCAGTCCCAAAGGCCATGTCCTGGGCGGCCTTGATCGGAAAACCACAATGGGTGTGGACGGCACCTTTGGGATGACCGGTTGTTCCAGAGGTGTATAAAATCATCAGGATATCTTCGGCTGCAGTCGCTTCAGGCTCAGCTTCTACAGGTTGGTGATCGATCAGTTTATGCCACCAGAAATCCCGTCCCTTTTGCATCGGAATATCCATACCGACCCGGTTGTGGACGATCATGTATTGCAAGCTTGGGACTTCACTAACTGCCTGGTCAGCGATAACTTTCATGTTCACAGGTTTGCCACGGCGCAGGTTTCCATCTGCGGTGAAGAGGGCTTTTGCTGCGGCATCGGATAGACGTGTGGCGATCGCACCCGGACCGTACCCCGAGAATAAAGGCAGAATTATTCCACCGATGCGTGCAATTGCCAGGAGAGCAACAACGATCTCAGGGGTCATGGGCATGAATAACCCGATCGTATCTCCTTTTCCCAGACCGAGCGAGCGCAGGGCATTTGCAGTTTGATTGACCTGCTGGTATAGATCTGCGTACGTTATATTCCGGGTGATCCCTTCTTCGCCTTCCCATATCAAAGCCGGGCGATAAGCGGCAGGTGTGCCCTGGTAGCGATCGAGGCAGCTGATCGTGATGTTCAGCTCGGCATCCTGGCACCAGATGGGCCAGGCAGGTCCGCGGCTCATATCTAAGACCTGGCGATAAGGCTTTTGGAATTGGATATCCAGGTACTGGAGCACGGCTTCGGTAAACCAGGCCGGATCCTCAGTTGAGCGGTGCATCAATTCTGTGAAATCCGGGATGCGATGCTGGCGCATAAATTGAGTGAGGTGCGCCCGGCTGATATAGTCTGGTCCGGGTCGCCAGACAATTTCACCCCCAAAATTGAAAACATCGCTCATCAGCTGGTCTCCTTTTGAATCATCGAAGGGAGTGGCGGCATGATCTGGATGATTTGGGTATATTCTATCTGGTATTATGCTAACCGGCAACCTTTCAAGCCCTGTTACTCTTGCCCTATCGGATGGTATCTGATTGATTTATTCATTCGAGTTGGAATATAGTTGACCAGCCTGGTATCTTCATGGATAATCCAGCAGTTAGAAAAACTCATGTTCAGAAGATCAGGGAGAATGCATGTCGGAAAAACCGGTCATCCTAATTACAGGCGCGTCTTCGGGAATTGGGGCTGCCACAGCGCTATACTTTGGACAGCGCGGCTACCGGGTAGTCCTGGCGGCTCGCCGCCTGGAACGCCTGGTGGAGCAGGCTTCAGAAATACAGGACTTGGGTGGTGAGGCTTTGGCAATTAAAGCCGATGTGTCCTCATCAGAACAAGTTCAAGCGCTTGTAGAACGCACTCTGGAGAATTATTCACGGATTGATGTGCTCTTCAACAATGCCGGATTCGGCCGTATGCGCTGGCTGGAAAAACTGGACATGGAGGCAGATATCGAGACACAGCTGCAGGTGAATTTACACGGCGCCATCCGCACAGCTAAAGCCGTGATCCCGACCATGATTGCTCAACGGAGTGGACACATCATCAATATGTCATCGGTAGCAGGCTACATTGCCACGCCAACTTACAGTATCTATGCAGCGACGAAATTTGGTTTACGTGGATTCACCGATGCCCTCCGGCGTGAAATGTACCCGTACAATATTCGAGTATCAGGGATTTATCCGGGTCCTGTGAAGACAGAATTCATTGAGCATATGGGTAGCGAAAGGAAATCTGGTTTCAAAACCCCCACCTGGTTGGTGCTGACTTCTGAAGATGTAGCCAGAGCAGTCTGGAAGTTGAATCAAAGGCCGCGCCGGGTAGTTGTGCTGCCTGGGTTTTTTTCAGGGCTGATCATGCTTGAGCATTGGTTTCCAGGCCTGGTAGATTGGGGGATTGAGCGTTTCTTTATCCGGCGCGAGCGCAAACAATCTTAAAGAAAACCGGGCGGGTCATGGATCAGATTCCATTACCAGCCCGGTTGAATAATTCGAGCGATTAATTATTCGTCTTGAGATTTGTCGCGCAAGGCCTCATCTTTCAAAGTACGGATGCCATTGCGCACCTGGTTTAAATAACGATCCAGCTCTATTTCCAGGGTTGTCAAAGTCTCGATGACGTAATTATCCGCTTCTTTGCGGGTATCTTCAATCCCGGTGCGAGATTGGTTGATAATCTGCTCGGCACGAACCTGGGCAGCCTGAACGATAGCATCACGCTCGACAAGCTGCTCGCTTTTCTCGCGGGCGATGGCAATGGTCCGGTTGGCTTCTTCTTGTGCCTGTGCCAGAAGCCGGTCGCGTTGAGCCAGTAATTGTTGGGCTTTTTTTACTTCATCGGGAATAGCAACCCGCATCTGATCGATAATATCCAGGATACGGTCCTCGTCCACGATGACGCTTTTGGTGAACCACAATGGCCTGCTTTGATTGAGAACCTCTTCCAAGCGATCGACAAGATGTAAGATATCCATGAGTTCCTCCCCTTATGATGCAATGCATTCCGGGGTTTTATTAAGATGATTTGTCTATATTAAATTACACGCAAAATTCATTTTCGTCAACGGTTCGCAACCTGTAGTTGAAAATTGATTGCTGTTTATTATATCGTTTTCTGGCTCAATCGCGCAGCGAGGAGGTGGGAACCACCTGCTGGCTATCTCCCAACTCCTGAAAACGCTCCGCTAATACTTTGGCAACATGGGGCGGTACCATGCTGCTTACATCTCCGTTCAGCGAGGCAATCTCTCGGACAGTGCTGCTGGACAGGAATGTGTGTTCCTCGGCGGTGATCAAGGCAATCACCTCGATGTCTGGCGCCAGGCGGTGATTGGCAAGCGCCATCCGAAATTCGTACTCGAAATCGGAAAATACCCGTAAACCCCGGATCATCACCTGAGCGCCGATCGCATGACAAAATTCCACCGTTAAACCGCTGTACCCCATTATTGTAATATTTTCATCTTCCGCAAAAGCCTGTTGCACCAAGTGGATGCGCTGTTCTGGAGAAAAAACGATCGATTTCAGGGGGCGATCGTAAACCGCGATCACTAATTCATCAAACAAGCGGGCTGCCCGTTTAGCGATGTCGATATGCCCGTAATGGATTGGATCAAAGGTACCAGGAAAAACTGCTTTAACCATTTAGCCTCTTTGTTATGTCTATCCGCTCTGTAGCAAGGTTTATGCCAGATGTCACGATCTGGCTTCTGGACTGTTGTTTGTTAACTGATGTCTGTCCGCCCGCCCAGGGCAGGTGTTGGGATAGGCTGTGGGCTGCGCTCGGTCCAGAAATCAACCAGTACGGCAGATAGCGCCTGGTGCTGTGGCAGGCTAAGCCCAGGATCGAGTGCAAAGAGTGCCTGAGCGTGCCGGCGAGCGGTATCAATGAGCAAGATATCCGTCAGGCTGGCCAGACGCAAGCCTCCATAGCCCGATTGGCGCGTTCCAAGAAATTCCCCAGGGCCGCGCTGTTCCAGATCACGCTCGGCGAGCACAAAGCCATCGTTCGTCTCAGCCATGACCTGCAAACGTTGGTTTTCAACACTGTCTGCTGTGTCGGGAATAAGCAAACAGTAGGATTTCTCTGACCCTCGCCCAACCCGGCCCCGGAATTGGTGTAATTGCGCCAGACCAAAGCGGTTGGCCCCTTCGATGAGCATTACCGTGGCATTTGGCACATCTACACCCACCTCAACCACAGAAGTGGATACCAGGATGTTCGTTTCTCCGTTGCGAAACGAGAGCATTACTTGATCCTTTTCTTCCGGGCGCATCCGTCCGTGCAGTAAGCCCAATTTTAGCTCGGGGAAGACCTCGGATTGCAAGCGGGAATGATCGTCAACCGCAGCTTTTGCTTCACTGGTTTCACTCTCTTCTACCAGGGGATAGATAATAAAAGCCTGTCTGCCATCCTGGACCTGTTTGCGGATCAGTTGATAAGCACGCTCACGCTCGCGGGGCGAGATAACATAGGTAGCTACTGGCTGGCGTCCGGGTG
The DNA here is from genome assembly GCA_021849525.1 of Chloroflexota bacterium. Classification (GTDB taxonomy): domain Bacteria; phylum Chloroflexota; class Anaerolineae; order Anaerolineales; family UBA4823; genus JAJZSS01. The sequence continues at coordinate 1,164 of JAJZSS010000029.1, read as the reverse complement.
GCATTTCATCGATGACAGAAAGATCGAGATCTCCATAGACAGTCAGGGCAAGCGAACGTGGGATCGGGGTGGCGGTCATCACGAGTAAATGGAGCGCGTCCCCTTTCGAGCGTAACGCAGCGCGTTGCTGCACGCCAAAACGATGCTGCTCGTCAACGATTGCCAGCTGCAGATCCTGGAAAACGACCGGTTCTTCAATCAATGCATGGGTTCCGATAACCAAGTGGATACTTCCATCTTCTAACCCATTCCGAATAGCGCGTTTTTCCGCTTCGGGTGTTGCACCGATAAATAACCGGATTTGATCAGGCAGCATGAGTGGCGCAGCGGGGGGATTTACCGGTTCCGAGGGTGGTTGTGATTCGAGCAGCTCTGCGGGCTGGATATCGCCTGCTTCGTCAGCGCTATCGTCTGGGGCAGAAATTGGTCCTGAGATTGGGGCAGCTACAATTTCTTCAGCCAACATCTTTTTCAGGCTTTGATAGTGTTGTTCAGCCAGAATGCTGGTAGGGGCCATCAACGCAACTTGCGCTCCAGCCTGAAGGATGATCCCGGCAGCCAGGGCGGCAATCACCGTTTTCCCAGAACCGACATCGCCTTGCAGAAGACGATTCATCGGGTGGCTGGAAGCCAAATCAGCGCGAATATCCGCAAGGGTTCGCTGTTGAGCGCCCGTCAGTGGGAATGGCAGCCGGCTGAGCTGCTGATTCATCCACTCATCATCAACCTGGTAGCTGCGCGCCAGGCGGCCCTGCCAGGAGTGCTTTTGGCCCAGGACCCCGAGCTGTAACAGGAAGATTTCATCGAAAGCCAGCCGTTTTCGGGCAGCTTTCAGATCCTCCATCGATACCGGAAAGTGAACCTGGTATAAGGCGGTGGGAAGATCTACCAGGTTGGCGTCTCGGCGCAGGTTTGGCGGGAGCGGATCGTGCACCCGGGGCGCCCAATAGCCAACAACCTGGTTCATCATTTTTCGCAGCCAGCGCTGGGTAATATTTGAAGTCAATGAGTAAACCGGTACTATGCGGTTCGTATTGAGCTGCTGTTGGTCCAGCGGTTCCCATTCCGGGTTGTTCAACACCATCCGGCCCAGATATTGGTCGACCTTGCCTGAAAGTGAAATCGGCATCCCATTCCGGAGGCGCTTCGCAATCCATGCCTGGT
>JAJZSS010000028.1 GCA_021849525.1 Chloroflexota bacterium | reverse complement strand
CCTGGGTCTCGGTAGAAAGACCGGTAGATTATGGTGGAAAGCTTACTGGAGAGCAATGATAAAGTTATATTCAGCCGCCTGCCCGTCGCCGACCGGGACGAGAGGCAGCACCAGACTGGGATCGAAGATGCGGTCGGCCTGGTTCTCAGCGACATTCGGGAAGAACAACTGAGTGGTTAATACCGGGCCACCGGGCGCCTGGACTTTGACATGAATATGTTCTGTGCGCCCGGTGTAGATGCCGGGAATCACAGTCTCTAAATAATATTGGCCAGCATCATTTGTGAACTGGTGACCGCGCAGGGTATAGCCAGAATTGTCATACACCCCATTGGCATCCGCCTGCCAGAATTCCAGCAGGGCATTGGCAACGGGCTGGCAGTCCACGGTCAGCACATAACCGGTCAGGGTGAGTCTGGTCCCCGGGGTATCCGCCTCGAGTAACGAAGTGCGTTCCGGAGAGCCAGACATGAAGTAAGGTCCTTCGGTCAGCGGCGAAGTCAGGTTCGCCGGGCTGCTGCATTGAATGGCGGCTGTAGATGCCTGGGTTGCTGGAATCTGTGGGGTAGACACTTCTGTCGGGGATGATTCCTGCAGGGTGGATGTATCCGTCGCAGCCGGTGCAGCGCTCCCCGCAGATTCGACCAGGGGTAAACTGACCTGCGTAGGCTCAGACTGGGGAGTGGGGGAAGCTGAGACGCTGCAACCGGTGATCAGGATCGATGCCAGCAAGGCTGGAACGAGCCATCGTGAGATCATCAATAAGACCTCCATAACCGGCTGCCGAACTGCGCGAAAGCCGGGATAAATGCTACAATTCTTGTCGGATTATAGCAGGCTGGAGGTACGGTCAGGTTAGAATATTTTTATCTAAAATAACAGCCGGGCGATCTGGATTCAAGGGAACCACAAATCTACCCGGCATCTTTATTTCAACTGGCTGAATGGCGCAAACGAATCCCGAGCACTGTCAGCAGTGTGCTTACTGCTCCTTACTGCGTTTCCGATTGTAATTATCGTAATGCGTTTGCTTGCGATCCGATTCGAGCATCCCGCGTTTCATCCTTTGAGTAAGACGTTGGTAATCGTTGGCTACATCTGGATTAAGGTACGGCTGATTACTGGCAATCGAGTGTGAAAGCACCTCGTTTGCTTGCTCATTCAATCCCTGGCGCTCAAGTTTTAATGCCTCATGGGCACTTTCCGCCAACTCTACCAGCGCATACCGTTCCATAACCTCGCGGTTTGTGGGAACCGCCGCTGCCGTGCCTGCATCTGTGTACTCGAAAATAACTTCGGCTTGATCTTCGCTGATTTGACCTGCTTCGTCTTTACAAAACACCCTTGCTTTAAGAAGTAATTCCTCGGCCACGCCAGCCGCTGGCATGGATAACTTTATATAGATATCCTGGGTATGAGCTGAATATAGATTACCAACAGGTATGTGCAGGCGTCCTGGTGAAAATTCGGTCACCCACCCTCCGAGTACATCCATGTGTACCTGGGGTGGAAATTCGAGGACGATTTCGACATCCCGCGCCGTAACCGCAGCCAGTTCCTTAAACTCACGCAGAAAGAGACCGGGAATATCCCCGGGTGTTTCGATATAGTAGAAGTTACCACCCCCCTGATTGGACATTGCTTCCAGCAAATGTTCGTTGAATCCTTCTCCCACCCCGAAAGTGGAAGTGGATATTCCCCTCTTGAATAACTCCCTGGCTTCGTGGGCTAACTTTTCCAGGTCAGTTTCACCAACATTGGCAAGTCCGTCGGTTAAGAGTAAGGCGCGATTTAATGACTCAGCCTGAGCAGCAAAAGCTACTTGCTGGCATCCGGTTAACCACCCACCACTCAGAAAAGTTGTTCCACCTGGCCTGAGTCTTGAGATCTGGCGTTTGAGATCCAGACGATTTTCCCTTGTGACCCGGGTGCTGGGTGACAGCAGCGTAATTTCATCATCGTAAGCAACCAGCGCAATGGTATCCTGTTCTTGAAGAAGATCAAGAACATGAGATGCTGCCTGTTTGACAAATTCCAGCTTTTCACCACTCATCGATCCACTGCGGTCAAGAACCAATGCCAGGTTCAAAGGCGGCCGGATTCTTTGATCGGCTGCCTTTGGAGCGTGGATCCGGATTTCGAGCACCCGCTGCGTGGACGTTTCCTGGGCGATAAATTTCTGGTCGGTGTTAACCTGTAGCGATAAAGAATCCTGGTTCATTTTTTCCCTCCCTGGTTGGCTTGCCTGAATAACTTGATTGCAAATGAGATTAACTGCTCCACCCGGTCACGGATATTTGGATCCAGAGAGGTGCGGAAATGCAGCTCAACTCCGGACGCCAGGGGGATCCGCTGCCAGACCTCGCTTACAGAATCAGAAGCAGGTGTGTCGGACGATTGGATGTTGGATTGCAGACTCTCCAACTGTCTCACAGGTTGAGAAGGTGAACTTGCAGGGTTGTTTTTTCCAGGACGGTAGGCTGCCTGATTCGTCATCAATCTTGAGATATATTCCACTGCATCGGAACCTGCCTGCGGCGCAGAAGCAGCTGGACCGACCTCACGGGTCATTTGTTCCTGGGGTAAGATCTGCTCTTTCAGCTTCTGGACAACTTCTGCTTCAGTCAGCGACAGCATCACCTGGCGAATTTCACGGAGCGGCAGATATGCACCCTTCATCCTGCGAATTAACTCCAGGCGGTTAAGATGGTCAAGGGAATAATAGGCGTTCTTTCCCCGAACAACTGGGGGAGGCAAGAGACCCTCTTCAGTATAATAACGGATCGTTCGGACAGTTACGTTGGCCTTTTCAGCCAGCTCCTGGATCGAGAATTGTTGGTGCATGACATAATCTCCCGGTTGATATACATCCTATATTACCAGTATTACGTAACGGTGTAAATATGGAAATCCAGATCGATTCCTGCCAGAACACCTCGGCTTCCAGCTCACCTGGCGAGAATCCAACCCGGCTGCCTAACAAGCCGGCGACCAGGATTGGCGCCAGCCAGGCTGGAACAAGCCTACATATTTAATTAAACGGGGGGAAATTAGATTTTACCGGTTCGATGAGTCGTCGGGTTTGCGCTGGCCGATTAAGCCAACCAGCCTGGAAATAACGACCGCGATATAGCCCACCCCGGCGAATTGTTCGAGCATAATCAACACCCGGGCCGGTGCGCTGGCCGGCACTATATCGCTCAATCCGGTGGCGGAAAGATTGGTAAAGCTGACAAACAGCAGCTCAATAAACGTTGCCGGTCGGTCTAAGTTCAGCGGGCCGACGAAACTGCCCGGAACTAAAATCTCAACGACCAGGTACGTATATGCAAATCCCCAGGCCAGTAAGGTGTAAGTTGCCCCGGCCGCGAATATTTCATCGGTCGTCACCCGGTAATCCCCCAGCATATAGGCGATCAAGCCGGCAGCCGCATAGAAATACAATCCAGCCTCAAGAAATGAAGATATCACCAGGAGAGTTGAATTCTCTGAAACGATTGTCATTAAGGACAGAGCAAGCGCCGGAACTGCGAGCACCCACGCAATCCAATTGACCGCCGGACTGCGATAAATGACCCAGACGATCAGCACCAGGATTATTGTCCCCAGGACACTGATCAGGATGCGTTCAGAATGGCTGCCGTCAAAGATTGCATACAGCAATAGGAGAAGCAGCTGGGCGGCCAGCAGCCAGGCCGAGGGATGGTAGTGCGATAGAAGCGTCCCGTCGCGAAATGGGAGTTCTTTCTCTTTCATAGTGCTGATCGCCTGGTATGAATGATTAAATTATTGATCATTAACAGTCTCCTCACCCTGAGGATGGTTTTCCAGAGAATCGATCTCGCTTTCGGTATGTGATAATTGTACCCTGTGTAGCTGAGAATGATCGAGAGACGAATAAAAACGACAAGCCACCGGATGGACGGTTGTGAGTATAATATGCGTTCTTCCTCTTGAGAACCGGAGGAATATAATCGTTTTTATACTATATGGTTCCGGACTGTTCGGCCAATACACTTGGCTGTTACGACCAGCTCCCAGATCGATAATGATTGGATTGACACAGCCTATCTTCATCAGAATTGCTTAAAGGTGTAAATATGAATAATATGAAAAATAATATCCCGTCGGATCAGGCGAATGAAAAACCGGCTGCTCCAGCAGAACACTATTCTATCCATCCAGCCACGCAGGTTGGCCTTGTTTCACTCACCGTATCCAATCTGGATACCCAGATCGATTTCTACCAGAACACCCTCGGCTTCCAGCTCCACTGGCGAGAAGCCAACCGGGCCGCCTTGGGCGCCGGCGAACAGGATTTGCTGGTGCTCGTTGAGGAACCCGGCGCCAATAAATTTCCCCGCGTCACCGGCTTATACCACTTCGCCATTGTTTTCCCCGACCGCCGTGAGCTGGCCCGGGCAGTTGCGCGCCTGTTCAGCCTGCGGGTGCGCAATTATCCAACCGACCATATCCAGACGAAAACCACCTACCTGGACGATCCCGAGGGGAATGGCATCGAGCTATACGCCGAATCGCCAGAGGACGGTGTGATGGGGATTCGGGATGGGAGTTTTTTCGCCATGCGTGCTGACGGGACCCCCAGCGATGGGCGCGAACCGCTGGACGTAGAAGCCTTATTCAGCCACCTCCAGCCAGATGACCGCCTGGATGTGCCTGTCCCACCCGGGACGCGCCTGGGACATGTCCATTTGCATGTGCGTGAAGTCGAAGAAGCTGTAGCTTTCTATCATGGCATCCTGGGCTTCGATGTGATGGGCGTCTCAAAATCCTTCCAGGCAGCCTTCGTCAGCGCCGGAGGCTACCACCATCATATCGGCCTGAACGCCTGGCAGGGTGTGGGCGCCCCACATCCGCCTGCCGGAGCGCGCGGCCTGCGCTTTTTCACCGTTACCCTGCCCAACCAGGCCGCACTGGATGAAGTGATCGCCCGGATCGAGAAAGCCGGCATTCCAGCCAACCAGACGGAGCGCGGCTACCTCATCTTCGATCCCTCACAAAATGGCGTCCTGCTGACCCTGCAGGGTCAAGAAATTCGTTATTAATCGCCCTCCAGCAAGCCTGGGGGTTGACTTAACTTAAAAGCGCCGTCCTTGCGGAAGGCGCTTTTGTTTATCCTTCAACTGACCTGCAGTTAACGACCTTTTGCCCCTGCTATCAATTTCTCAACCGTTTGCTCGACTCGTTTCTGGCGCGTCTCAGGGCGTTTGGCTTCCTCAATCCACTGCACATACTCTTTTTGGTGCGAATAAGCCAGCTTCCCAAAGTTAGCCTGAGCGAGGGGCTCACTCACGAGTGCAAGTTGCAGATCCTGGGGAACCGTCACTTCCCGCGGATCGGTATCTTCCTCCAGCACGACCTCAATTTCGTCTCCAATTGCCTTGCCGAGCTTCTCCCGGATTTCTTTGCGCACGCCCAGAATATGCTCCGACCCACCCATGCGGACCAGTGATCCTCGATAATATTCGCCTCCCAGCCAGGCTTTCACCATGACCCGCTTCTTCCCGAAGACCTGTTCCACATTGAAGGGGATGGTCACATACGCCCCACCCCGCCCGGCGTCCTCGATCATTGCTGTAAATTTGAACGTTTGATTCATCTGAGCGTCCTTATCTGATCGATCTCAGTGAGTTTGGCTTTCAGCAGAGTCCATTCTGATGACCTGTCTGTACTGCGCTTCGCGCATAGGCATCCTGCCGAAAAACCCCCTCCAGGCTTTCACCCGGAAGGTTTACCGGTTCAGCTCATAAGCAATTTGCAGCCAGCCCAGCACTTCAGCATCGATCTCATCCAGGGAGGTAAGCCCGATCTGCAAGCGCATGGTTTCCTGAATTTTGGAAGGCTTGAGCCGCCCACCGGGTTCCTGACCATCGATGCGCAGGCCGAGATCGATGCGGTTTCGGGTTGTAGGCTGGATGCGGGCAAAGGTCCGGCGAGGCGTAACCAGCGAAACATACGTCTTGCGCGCCTGGATTGCCACCTCGCCGAGACTGGCGGCTGCGCCGATCAACGCCTCAAATATCGGTAGGAGGTGTGGGCGGTCGGCATACTGCTCCTCGATCAGCTCGTCTGCCGAAGCCAGCATAAAATCTGGATAGCCGAATTGTTCCATCACCAGCAATGTCTGAGCGTATCCAGTCACGCCTTGCTCTGTCAGCCAGGCCCGCAGGCTGGCCTCGTCAATGAACTTCTGGCTTTCAATCCGCGCATTCCATGTTTCCAAATCTTCCCCGGTCCGTTCCACGAGCAGCCGGGTCATCATGGTGTTCATCCCTTGCCAGTCACGCATCTCAGCCATCCAAGACACTCCTTGATCTAGCGATCGTCATTTTCAGTCATTCACAGGGTTCTTACTCGGTGGAAGTATCCTGTTCTTTCCGCCGGTCGATTCCCTGTTTGATTTGTTTTACCAGCAGATTCCAGACTTCCGGCCGATTGATACGGCAATCTGCAAGCAGCTGCTGCACCGGTTCTGCGGGGAGCGAAACAGCCAGAGCACGCGTCGCTTCAGGCAGCTCGTAACGGGTAGTGGTGAATATCTTGAGCTTCTTCTCATGGATGACATCCAGGAGCTGGCGCTCACCCATTCCAGCCTGGATCCTTTCGGCTGCTCCTTGCCAGGGGGCGACTACATCCTGGCGCATCCAGGTATACACGATTTTCCAGACCTCGTTCTCACCTTTCATTTGCTTGAACTGACCGGCAAGCTGGCTGATCTGAGCTTCCAGGCTGTAAGGCGGGAAACCAGGCTGTGTCAAGGGCTCAGCGTAAATGGAGGTGACCTTGGTCAGGCCTAATAACGCCTTTTTCTGACGGACTTCCAGGCGGATCGCTTCGGCTTTTTCGCTTCCCAGGAAGGCAGCTGAAAGCACGTTGACGACCAGATCAGAAAGCGATACCTCCTGCTCAGTATGCATTAATTTGTATTTATTTAGAAATCCACCCTTTTCGGCGAATTGTTCGCCCTGCAGATAGACCTGTTCGCTGGCGGTAAGACTGACCGGATATACGGTAGACATAATGGCTCCTTGACATTACTCACGACCAAAAATGGAATACATCAAAACTTGCCTGCCGGTAATTATACTTAAACTGCCTGAGGTCGACGAGGAGCCTGACATTTTTCCCAGGTTAAAGCCGAATAGATATCACAAACAGCGGGTCTGAGCTTTTACAGGAGCACGCTCAGGAATGTTCACCTGGATCAGATGGCTGGAAAAGAGTAATTTGCAAACCATCGGGGTCCTGCAGGCGAACGTTCAGATCTCCCCAGGGGGTGACAACGGGTGGATGGACCAGCAGCGCGCCGTGAGCCAGCAAGTGTTCCATCGCTGCCATCAAATCAGGCACCAGCAATGCCAGACGGATCTGACCACTGATTGGCCGGCCAGCCTCCAAATTGTCAATGACCTGCGCCTGACCTTCATCGAATATTTCCAGGGTTGCCTGGCCCAGCTCGAGCATCATCCCATGCCCGCCGTCATTTGCCCATTTTGAGCTGGCTCGATCCCAAGCCCTACGCAGTAAAACTCTACCGCACGCTCATAATCGCGCGTTAGTGCTACTCGCAGCTCTAAGACAGGCATCCCATTATTTTTTAACCCCATATCAAGGAACCTTCCCCAAGCCTGGCATGGTTAACCTTTATGCTGTCGGCCTGCCCGGATCTCGAAATCATTTATCCTGGGTGAAAATCAACATACTGTATGGGCCAATGGAGATCGTGGTATAAGCATCCAGCCCATCTCTTGTACCTGCATAAGCCTCGACATCGCTGCTGAAAAAGCCTCCAAAATCATTGCTGTAGATCGCGGCGTCACTGTTCAGGCGTAATTTCCACAAGCCCGGGGCAGGCATGCCAATATCATAATATTCCTTCGGAACATGGCTGAAATTCAGCACCACAATGACATCGTCCCCCGGCCCATGCTGATCCCAGCGCTGGAATGCCAGGATATTCTCGGCCTCATTGACATGGTAGATATTCAAGAACTGCCCGCACAACCCTCGGCTGAACCCTTTTGAGTTCAACCGCAGCCGGATCAAGTCGCGATAGAGGCGGACGATACCGCGATATTCCTCATTCAGATCCCAATCCAGCGGCACATCATCCCGGAACCACTCGCCCTGTAAAAATTCCTGTCCCTGAAACAGCATCGGAATTCCTGGGGATGTAAAAACCAGACCTGCTGCGAGGGTGGATCGCTTCTGCGCATGCCAGCCGGCGGGATCGTCTGGATTAATTTCCTGAGGCACCCGGGCTTTACCATTGGCAACCTCATCATGCGATTCGCTATAGATAACCCGGCGGAAGACATCTCCATCGTAGTTAAAGGATATTGCTGAGCGAATTGCATTCATGGAGCGGTGCTCATCGTGCATCAGTATGACCACTTCTCGAACAGGGTGTACAAAGTTCGCATCCCACTGGCTGTGAAATCCTGCCCCATTTTCTTCCGGTGACTTCGTTATCCAGGGATTGGTGCGTAAATCTTCGGCGATGGTTATACAGTGCAGAAAGCGGGAACGGATGTCGCGATTGATCTGCTGCATTAACGACCAGCCTTCGGGCAAGTCATTGGCTTCGTTACCGTCAATACACCGGACATACAGGGTGCTGTCGAACCGCAAACCATCCACATGATACTCTTCCATCCACATCCGGGCGTTATCCTGGATGTAATTTCTTACCTCTACCCGACCATAATCAGGCCGGGTACTGCCCCAGGGTGTCTCAGCCCGGTGGTCGTTGTAAAAATAAATTCCACCTTTCTCATTTTCCTGCCAGCCGTCGAACTGCCAGAGATCCAGGTCGCTGGGGCCGAAATGGTTATAAACTACATCGAGAATTACAGCAAAGCCACGTTTGTGCAGCTCACGAACGAACTTTTTAAAGCCATCTGGACCGCCGTAAATGCTTTCAACCGCAAAGATGTGCGCCGGATTGTATCCCCAGGAAAAATCCCCGGCGAATTCGGCTATCGGCATGATCTGGATCGCGTTCACTCCGAGACGTTGTAAATGCCTGAGCTTCTCAATCGCGGTGTCAAAATCGCCTGGTTTTCCTTCAATATCTGTAAAGAATGAGCCAATATGCATTTCATAGATCACCAACTCGTTGTGAGGCGCCAGCTGAAAATTATCGTCCTGCCAATCGAAAGCAGCGGTATCGTAAATAACCCCATTTCCTGTAGAATTCGTGACCTGCCTGGCGTAGGGATCGATCCGTTCCAACTTCAGATCGCCATTGATGAGCAAATATTTGTATTCCTGACCCGGCTTTGCTGCGGCAACATCAGCGTACCAGTATCCATGCTCCTCGTGCGTTAAGGGACTGGTTGTATCTGACCAATCATTGAAATCGCCTTTGACAAATACCGCCTGGGCATGCGGAGCCCAGACCCTGAAGGCAACACCATTCGTGTGGACGATTGCACCCATTCCCATCTGAACTTGAGAAGTACGAGTTTTATTCATATGCACTCCAAAAATGGCCTTACAAAAAATTCTTCTAGCAGCAACCCAGAGTTGTGGCAGGCCACATCAATCTGGTCTTCGATAAATTAGTTACCTGGTGCAGCAGCGATCAATTCCTGAGTTGCAAACAAGTGATAACCATTTCTTTGCATCCGAGCAATCATGATTTCGGCTTCATCGGGCAGGTGTGAGATCACTGCATCTGTAATGATACAGGGTACAAAATCATAACAATAGGCATCAAAAATGGTAGCATTGACACAATAATGAGTATAAGCGCCCACAACCACTACCCGGTCAATTTTTTGGGCCTGCAGTAATTCAGCCAGGTTTGTT
>JAJZSS010000027.1 GCA_021849525.1 Chloroflexota bacterium | reverse complement strand
AGCCATAAAATTTCATTGCGTGGGCCCGTTCTTCCTTGGCCTGTAAACGCATCCAATGGGCGAGACCGGGAAGGTTTTCACCTTCAAAATAGGCAGCCATGGATAGGTACAGGTACGCAGAATCCAATTCGTACTTGATCTGCTTGTTCATGAGCTCGGAAACACGTTTGCTGAACATAGGTTTTCTCTCCTTAAGAAATTAGATGTGTCCGCTATATTTGCGGAATGAGACTGGTTTGGCAGGCTGGACAGATTCCAAAGAAATCCAGCCTTTGATGATCGATCTTGAAGCCCGTTTGAGCAGCCAGGTTATTGGCAAGCTGGCTGAGATCTACTGAATTAGAATCGATGATCTGACTACATTGTACACAAATTAGATGCGCATGGGGGAGGGTGTTATTTCCATCATAGCGTGACCCACTATCGCCCAGGTTGATCTCCAATATTTCATGCATCTCTTTCAAGAGGGCCACGGTCTTATATACAGTCGCCAGGCTGGTCATAGGAAAGATTGGCTTGACCTGGGCGTAAATTTGTTCGGCAGTGGGATGGGTGGTGCTCTCCAGCAGAATCCTGAGGATAGCCATCCGTTGGGGCGTCATGCGGAATCCACTCTCTCTCAATCTATCAACCAGGCGGTTTATGCGATCCATTTTGTTAACTACTTAATAAAGATCAATAGTTTATTGATAATAAATATTTACAAGGAATTATACCAGGATTCTATCCAGTGTCCAGGTTAAAAACTTTATAGCCTCAGACTGCTAGTGTGGGATAAGGGGCAGGTAATTAACGGATGAAAGATAGCTTTCAAAAAATTGGATGATTTGCTGGGTTGGATATTCATCCACATATTGCAGCGCAAACATTTCGCTGTCATGAGAATATCCTTGCAGATAAACGGTTTCTACTGACAGGCTCTTGTCATGAATAGACTGAGCTAACTGGATCGTTTGATCGTTCAGGTAAGGCAGATCGTGTTGTGCATGCAACAACTGCATGGGCGGCAGCCAGTCCACTCCGCTGATCTGAGATTGTGGGGAGGCGTCTGCCAGCTCGATATTGTCCAAAGGAACGCCAAAAGTTGGCGCCAAAACAAAGAGGTAGTCTTCCTTGAAATCCTTACTAGCCAGATTATAAGGCCCGCTCAAAGCTGCGATCGCTCGCAGGGCAGGCCGGAGATCTGCATAGTCGGGATGGGTGGCTAAGAGGGTAATCAAATGCGCCCCGGCAGAATAACCCAGACCGAATATCGCAGTAGGATTACCGCCTTGCTCTCCGATCCAATCCCGTGTCCAGCGCATGGCAGCTGCGACATCCTGGATATTATCTGGATATTCAGCCGCCTTGCTGCGCAAATTCGCATTTTCGGGCAATCCACAGGTCTCCCGGTCCGGGCAGTATTGATCGGCGATGAAAACTTCATACCCGGTCAGACGATAATCAACGACGACCGTAATCCAGCCCAACTGTCCGGTAAAGGACCAGGACAGCGAGCGGAACCATCTACGGTAACCTTCTGTCCAGCCACCGCCATGGACGAAAAATACAACCGGGCGGTTCTCCAGCAGCATACCATCCTCAACGGGGCGGTAGATATCCAGGGTATGCATATCATAGCTTTCGATCGGGTTGTTATCCGAGCTCCGCATATCCGTGATCCGGAAAGGCTCCGCATAGGAGAAATTCTGAGTATAGATTGTATAGTTGGTGGTGAATGGGGGAGGAGGGATCGGCGTTCCCCAATCATCTGGCTGCAGAGCCTGGGCGTGACTGGCCTGCTGACCCAGCAGGATGGAGATAAGCAGCACTCCAAGGATCAGCCCCACGGAAAGGCTTCGGGGTGAGCTGAGATGATCTTTTCTATTTATCACAATCAGCCTGACCTTATGAGCCGGCCCGGGATTTGTGAGGATCCCATGTTTGCTTCTTTTCCTGGGATTTTGAAGGTGGCCTGGGAAGAGCACTCCGCAGCCTGCTGATTTGCCGACGAATTATGGGGATGCGCACCAGTAATAAGACGCCGACAATCAGGCTAAATATTACCGGCTGCAGGACTTCACCCTGTAATCTCAGGAGGTCGCCTTTTTGCGACCAGGCGAAATGCAGCAGGACAAGCAGTGCTGCGGGATAAATCAGCCGGTGGAGTTGTTTCCATCTTTTCCCCAGACGTTTCATCCACCACTGGAAGGAAGTAACCGCCAATGCCAGCAAGATTAACAGCGCAATCGCCCCGATCAGAATATACGGTTTATCGAGATTTTCTTGAACAAGTATGTCAAAATCAAAGCCGTAATCCAGACCGGTGAAGACTAAAAAATGAGTCGATGCATACAGGAAGGCATAGATACCGAGCGGGCGGCGGAGTTTAAGCGCCTGTCGCCAACCAAAGAATGTATTGGCAGGTGTGCAGACGAGTGAAAGCACCAGAAGCACCAGGGCAGTATATCCCAGGCGCTGAGTCAGCGCCTGGATAGGATTGATGGTCAAATTGTCAGTGTAATACGCTGCAGCCAGATAGATGCCGGGTAGCCAGGCGCCGATATGGGTCAGGATTTGGAGCCAGGTAAATCTGGCCTTAAAGATTCGGATTGAGGACGGCATGGCATCTTAATAATGGACTCGCAGGTCCATTCCTTCATACAAACCGGCAACATCTTCGGCGTAGCCATTGAACATTAATGTGGGACGCCGGCCACTTTCTCCGATGCGGCGTTCGCTGGCCTGTGACCAGCGGGGGTGATCGACTTCGGGATTGACATTCGCATAGAAGCCATATTCATTCCGTGCCACACTGGACCACAGGGTGCCGGGCTCTTTGTCTACCAGCTCGATCTTGATGATGTTCTTGATACTCTTGAAACCGTACTTCCAGGGCACAGCCAGACGGAGGGGCATCCCATTCTGGGCCGGCAGCTCGCGCCCATAGAGTCCAGTGACCAGGAGCGCCAGATCATTCATGGCTTCATCAAGGCGTAATCCCTCCTGATAGGGCCAGGGAAACATCCGCGATTTCTGTCCGGGCATTTGGTCGGGATCAAACACAGTTTCGAAGCGCACATACTGAGCAGCGCTCGTTGGCTCAACCTGCTGGAGCAAGGCTGCCAGCGGGAAACCGGTCCAAGGAATGACCATCGACCAACCTTCTACGCAGCGTAAGCGATAGATGCGCTCTTCCTGGGTAAATTTGGTGAGCAGATCTTCCATCCCAAAAGTTTGGGGTTTGTTGACCAATCCGTATACTTCAACAGTCCAATCGGTTGCAGTTTCACTGCTGCGTGGTTGGTAATCCTGCGCCAGGGAAGCAACTCCGCTCTTATCTGTGGTGAATTCATAATAATTATTGTAATTTGTGATCTGCTCGATGGTATTGGCCGGATCACCAGATTCATCCCGCAGCTCTATCGCTGTCTCCACTCCAGCGCTGCCATTAGGGGCTGGCGTGTTACTGGCTCCTGGACTGCATGCTGCCAGGAAAGCGCCAGCGCTTAAAACGCTGAACCCTTTCATAAAATCACGCCGGGAATAGTAAATATGTTCCGGGGTGATCTCTGATGGACGTATCGGCTGTGCTTTATACCGGTTGGGGGACATTTCAACCTCCAAATTGCTCTCGTACATTACTAATAAAATAGACCAGATATCGTATATTAAGCTTGATTTTAATTGATATTTCCGCTTGAATTGATTACAGTACCCTGAGAGAACGATAAATATACCCGTAATCCGTCCGAAACTTCACGCCCCGAGTTTGTACCCTTTCCCATATACGGTTTGAATATAGTGAGGATTGGATGGATCGTCCTCGATTTTGGCGCGCAACCTGTGAATATGAACTGTAACCGTTTCAGGGTCAATAAATTCTACATGTCCCCAGACTGCATTCAGGAGCTGATCGCGGGTGAACGTCTGGCCGGGATGACTGGCAAAATACCAGAGTAATTCGAACTCCTTGATCGTCAGTTTGACATCCTTACTGTGCAAACTTACAGATCGAGTGAAGGAATCGATTTTCAGGCCGGAAAATTCAAGAACAGACGCAGGTGCCCCGCCGGCGCGAGTCAGCAATAAATTCACCCGGTCGAGCAATTCCTTAGCCTGGATTGGCTCAATCAGGAATTGTTCGACTTTCAAATTGAGTTCCGAAGCACTGGGAACCTGACCTGGCTTGAGGATCAACAGCAGCGGGATTTCTGATTGTGCAAGTAACCATTCTTTGAAAGCAAACCCATTTGAAATCAGTGAATTTGTATCGATGATCAATAAATCAGGTAACTGTCTGGAGAATGCTTCCCTGGCAGCCGCATCATTGGGCAGGCTGAGAACATTAAAACCAGCCCGTCTCAATGGCAGGCTGAGCGCCTCACCGGAGGCTGGTTCGGTTTCGATTACATAAAGTAGCGCTGATCTCAAGCCTTGCTGCATTGCGGGTCATATCCTAATTTACCAAGACGATCTTGATTGCTTATTTATAATAAAACGGCTGGATAGCGGAAATGGATCATTTTTCGAGCCGCTTCTCTTGCATTTTACCCGGTTTCCCTAAAGATATATTCTGGATGAGTGTTCAGGTTTGCCAAATCAGGTTTGGCAGACTAAAATATTATCAACGTTTCTCTGTGCATCAGGAGCAAAGAATGGCTCAGGCAAATTTACTTTTTCCACGTGGATTCCTTTGGGGTTGCGCTACTGCCGCTCACCAGGTTGAAGGACAAAATACGAATAACAATTGGTGGGCATGGGAGCAGCAGCCTGGACGGATCATCAATGGAGAGAAGTCAGGTAAGGCCTGTGATTGGTGGGGAGGGCGCTGGCGGGAGGATTTTGACCGGGCAGCAGAAGCGAATCAAAATGCTCACCGTCTATCGATCGAGTGGAGCAGGGTACAGCCTGCGCCAGACCGCTGGGATGAATCAGCCCTGGATTATTACCGCGAGATGCTGCAGGGCCTGGCAGAACGCGGCATGACCCCGATGGTCACCTTACATCATTTTAGCGAGCCACTCTGGCTGACCGAACGCGGCAGTTGGGAAGCTCCTGAGGTTGCCGAGCTTTTCAACCGCTTTGTAGAAAAGATTGTCGAAGCTCTGGGTGAGTATGTCAATTTGTGGGTGACGATTAATGAACCCAATGTGATGCTGACCTCTGCTTATTTTATGGATGATTTTCCGCCCGGGAAAAATGACTTTGGACCAGCATTTAGAGTTGCTGAGAATTTCACCAAGGCACATGCTATGGCCTATCACACCATCCACCGCTTGCAGGTGTCTGCCAGGGTGGGCATCGCCCTGAATTATCGCAGCTTTACTCCGGCTCGCAGCTGGTCACCCCTGGATCGCTGGGCAGCCAATCTACTTGGGTCATCGTTCAATCATATGTTTCCGGACGCTCTTCAAATCGGGCGGTTGCGATTCATTGCCTTGTCCAAATCCATCCCCCAGGCGAAAGGCACGCAGGACTTTTTAGGGATCAATTATTACTCTCGCGATCAGGTTGCCTTTAACCTGTTGAAACCGGGTGAATTGTTTGCCCGCCGTTTCTATCTACCGGATGCCGAACTGAGCCCGACGGGGTTCATCGCCAATGTTCCTGAGGGCATGTTCGAGGCGTTAAAATGGGGTTTGAAATTTAATGTTCCCTTGATCATCACCGAAAATGGCGTTGAGGACGCCGATGACCACCTGCGTCCGCGCTACTTGATTCAACACTTACACCAGGTCTGGCGGGCCGTGAATTTTAATTTCCCGGTCAAGGGGTATTTTCATTGGACCCTGGTGGATAATTTTGAGTGGGAACGCGGCTGGTCTCAGCGTTTTGGATTGTGGGAGTTGGATGTCGAGACCCAGGCCCGGCGCAAACGACCCAGTGTTGATTTATACAGCGAGATCTGCCGTGAAAACACCATCTCCTCGGACCTCGTTGCGCGTTATGCGCCGGAGATCCTCCCAAAAATCTTTCCGGATTAATTTCAAATTTCTCAGAGTAGCCATGACCAACCATTTTGTAAATAATCCGATCCTCGTGTGTCGTCCAGCGCTGGCGCAGGATACAGCGGCGATGCTGGAAATTACCCACACGATCTGGGACGGGCATGATTATGTGCCCCATGTTTGGCATCAATGGTTACGAGACGAATCAGGCTGCCTGGCTGTCGCCGAGTGGGGCGGGCGAGTGGTAGGGCTGGCGCGGCTGGCCCGTTTTGGTGAGCTGGATTGGTGGAACCAAGGGCTGCGGGTCCATCCGGATTTTCGCGGCAAGGGGATTGCCAGCCACCTGTACGAGTACATACTGGATTGCTGGGATCGGATTGGCAGCGGCACCGTCAGGTTTACCACCACAACCGACCGTTATCCTGTCCATCATCTGGCAGAATGTACAGGCTTTGTCCGCATTGACGAATTTACAGCATTCGCTGCGCCTGCAATCGGAGAGCCGACTGTGAGTTTCACGCTGATTACGCTCGACCAGGCTGAATCCGCGCTCACCTTTGCCCGGGGCAGCGCTTTGTTGGCCTGGCAGTCCGGGCTGTTGAATTGGGGTTGGGAGTGGACCACACCCGAGCTGAAATGGTTCCTGGAGGCCATCGAGCAAGGCCATGCCTGGTGGTGGAAGAATGGACAGGGTTTGCTCCTGGCGTATATTGATGAGCTGGATGATGCGGATGCTAAAGCTCTGGCAGTTACCTTAATAGCTGGGCCCCTGGAAATCGCCGGTGAGATGATGCTGGATTTCCGCCGCCTGGCGGCTGCGCAAAAATATGGGGAGGCGGTTTGGGTGGCTTCGCTCAAGGAAGAACTTGCTCCGATCCTGGACCGGGCGGGCTATCACCGTGCCTGGGATAATTCGGTCTATTTGTACGCGAAAGAACATGCTCGGTTATAGGGTGGCTATGGTATAATCCTGCACGCCCGCGGGGGAAAACCGCCGGGCGCGAACACGGAGAGGTCGCGTAGTCTGGCCTAGCGCGCACGCCTGGAGAGCGTGTTTCCCGCAAGGGAACGAGGGTTCGAATCCCTCCCTCTCCGCCTGAAAAAATCACCGGTGCAAACCGCGTGATTTTTTTATTCCGCTGTCCAGAAGATTATTTAATAAAAGTGTCTATCATGCGAATCATCTTGACATAGGAAATAATGTTCTGTATAATCTGAAAAATAAACCGACCGTCGGTTTAATAAAGGAGGAGTATTTTGCCCAGAATTATCAAAGAAGATGAATACGCCACCCGGCGGAATCAAATCATCGCTGCAACTTTGAAATTGGTGTACACCAAAGGATATGGGCAAATGACCATTCAGGATATTTTGAATGATCTTCAAATTTCAAAAGGAGCTTTTTATCATTACTTTGCTTCGAAAGAAGCGGTATTGGAAGCATTGATTGAGCAAATGGTAGAAGAGATGGAACCGTTACTTGGCGCGATTGTGCATCATCCATCGGCTAGTGCTTTGGAGAAACTCCAGAGCTACTTCTCAACTGCTGTCATGTGGAAAACCGAGAAAAAAGACTTATTATTTGAATTGATGCGGATCTGGTATGCAGATGAAAATTTGATCGTGCGCCAGAAACTTACCGCCCGGACATTGGACCGGATCACACCCCTGCTCTCTGAGATTATTCGCCAGGGTGTGCAAGAAGGCGTATTCAACACAGCTTTTCCGGATTATATCTCCCAGGTGAATTTATACCTGCTTCAGGGTTTGAGCGATGCCTTTGTCGAGTTACTTTTCAACCGGGAGAATGATCCCGATGCACAACAGAAAGCGGCGACTCTTGTTGCTGCGTATAATGATGCGTTAATCCGGGTTCTGGGAGCACCACAGGATTCGATCCGGTTGATGGATCAACAATCTTTAGCAAACTGGTTTTCGTATCGTCCGCCTCCCACTGGCGTGGAGAGATCGATCCCGGCATAAACCAGTGCGGTTATCTGGATTGCCAGCCCTACATAATATATTTAGGAAATTGGTATAGAAAGGAATGTCTGATATGAGCTTATATCTTCGTCTGGCGTGGCGAAATATCTGGCGTCATCGCCGGCGGACCCTCATTGTTGTCCTGGCGATGGGTCTGGGGCTGGCTTTGATGATGATGTACGACGGTCTGATCGCAGGTTTTGATCAGGCCATTTATGGCAACGCCATTAAAGTTTTGGGTGGAAATATTCAAATCCACGCCCCCGGTTACCGGGCCGAAGCTGGCCAGATGCCGCTTCTCCCCCTGGCGGATGACCAGGCTGTCGTGCAGGCTGCCCTGGCTCAACCTCAAGTGATGGCGGCTACTCGCCGGATCAATACCGGAGGCCTGGCAATCAGCCGGGAAGGTGCTTTTGCCGTAGGGATTACAGGAATTGAGCCAGAAAATGAGGTGGATGTCAATCTTGCCGCTCAGAACGTAAGCGCCGGGCGCTACCTGAAATCTGATGACGGCGATTTGGTATTCATTGGCAAGGGACTGGCGGAGGCAATGGGTGTCCTGGTGGGCGACCGGATCACTTTGACGGGTAAGGCAACCCACGAGCAGATGCGCCGCCGGACGATGACAGTGGTAGGAATTTTTGACCTTGGCATGCCGGACATTGAAAAACAGACTGTTTACATCTCCCTGGCAGAAGCCCAGGCTCTGTATGATCTGAACGGCCATTCCACCGAGGTTGCGGTTGCTCTCAAGCAGCTGGGTCAGGAGGCTGTTGTGATAAAAGCGATCCAACCCACGCTGCCCGGCTATGAGGTTGAATCCTGGGAAAATAATTTCCCTGAGCTTAAACAAGCCCTGGGGACTAAGGGCGCGGTGATGAATGTGTTCAGCGTGATCATCTTGATGATTGCCGGGATTGGCATCCTGAATATGCTTCTGATGGCTGTCTACGAAAGGACGAAGGAAATCGGTCTGCTAGGCGCTCTGGGGCTGAAACCTCGTCAAATCTCGTTGCTCTTTGTCCTCGAGGGCACCATGATCGGCCTGGTGGGTGTGTTTGCGGGAATTTGCATGGGCTTGGTGTTCAACGGCTTATTTATGCAAGTCGGGATTGATTTTGCCCAATTCGGCAACATCACCAGCTACATGGCATTATTAGGTGGCCGGGTATACCCCACCTGGGGCGCCGAAAATCTTATCTCGCGTTCTCTTACTGTTGCTGTGATTGCTGCGCTGGCAGCATTTTATCCAGCGCGTGAGGCGGCACATCGTGAGCCTGCCGAAGCCTTACACTTTGTATGAGGTCTGGCAATGAAACAAATATTTAAGATGGCATTCCGTGATCTTGGGCGCAATCGCAGGCGTTCTTTATTATCCTCGCTCGCTTTGGGTGTCGGTCTGGCGCTCTTATTGTTGATGGCTTCTTTTGTTAATGGTGAGATGAACAGCACCCTGGACACCACTATTCGATTACAGAGTGGTCATCTTCAAATCCGCGCTCAGACATATGATGAGACAAAATCCAGCCTGAAATGGGGAGATCTGGTCGAGAATCCCGAGCAGTTAGTTGAGCAAATCGCAAGCTTGAATCAGGTGAAAGCTGCGACGCCGCGACTGTATGCCAGCGGGATTGTATCCTCGATGAATAAGTCTTCGGGTGTCAGAGTGTTTGGTATCGATCCCCTGTCTCCAGCCAACGCACCATACAGTGAGGGTGTAATCAGCGGCGACTTCCTTTCGCCAGATGATCGCCAGGGGATTGTGATTGGCCGGCCGCTGGCCGAGAAATTAGATCTCCAAACTGGTGATCAGGTTCAGCTTTCCGTAAATACATCCAATGGAGATGTGGACGAGCAAAGTTTTACCATCCGTGGGATCTATTCCACTGAGACTTTTGGTTTTGATAGCGCTACGGTATTCCTTCCCCTGGGAAAAGCGCAGGCGATGTCTCAAACTG
>JAJZSS010000026.1 GCA_021849525.1 Chloroflexota bacterium | reverse complement strand
ATGGCATGGGCGCTCTCTGGAGCGGGGATGATCCCTTCTGTGCGACCGAATAATACACCTGCTTCGAAGGTGGCTAGCTGCGGTACGGCTAAAGCCTGGATATAGCCGGCATCGACCAGGGCTGAGATGGAAGGCGCCATCCCGTGATAGCGGAGCCCACCGGCGTGGATTGGGGCCGGGATGAAGCTATGCCCCAGGGTGTGCATTTTAACGATCGGTGCCATTTGAGCCGTATCACCGTAATCATAGGTATACATGCCGCGGGTCAGGCTGGGTGTCGCCGATGGCTCGACCGCCACGATGCGCGTGCGAGCGCCTTCAGCCAGATTACGTCTTAAGAATGGATAGGCGATCCCGGCGAAATTCGAGCCTCCGCCTACACAGCCAATCACCACATCGGGGTATTCACCCGCCAGATCCATTTGTTTCAGCGCTTCTTCACCAATCACCGTCTGGTGCATCAGCACATGGTTGAGCACGGATCCCAGGCTGTACTTCTTTTGCCCGTTCGATGTCGCAGCTGCTTCAACGGCTTCTGAGATTGCCAGACCCAACGAGCCGGGACTATCCGGATCCATTGCGAGGGCCGAGCGTCCGGCTTCCGTCCGGTCGCTGGGGCTGGCATAAACCTGAGCGCCATAAGTCTCCATCATGATCCGCCGGTAAGGTTTCTGATTAAAAGACACTTTGACCATATAAACTTCGACATCCAGGTCAAAAAAGCTCCCTGCCAGTGCCAGCGCCGAACCCCACTGCCCGGCGCCGGTCTCGGTAGTCAGAGCTTTGGTCCCGGCAGCTTTGTTATAGAATGCCTGGGCAATCGCCGTGTTGGGTTTATGGCTGCCTGCTGGTGAAGCGCCTTCGTATTTGTAGTAGATATGGGCAGGGGTATCCAGCGCCTTCTCAAGCCGCCTGGCGCGCAGGAGTGGTGTAGGGCGATACAGCTTATAAATTTCTCGAATTTCATCCGGGATCTGGATATATCGCTCAGTAGAAATCTCCTGCAGAATCAATTCCATGGGGAAGAGCACCGAGAGGAAATCTGGTGTGACAGGTTCTTTGGTCTGAGGATGAAGTACCGGGGCAGGTGGAAATGGCAGATCGGCATTAATGTTGTACCATTCACGCGGTAGATCAGATTCACTTAGCAAAAAACGGGTTTGATCGGACATGGCAACCTCCAATTCGAATTATGATACATATCAAAATTTAAAAACCTGTCATAGGCTGCGTGTAGATGGCTAATTTCATCAGCGCAGCAAACCGATTTTTTTCTCCACTTCAGCCAGCGTCGCCTCTGCCAGGGGTCTGGCGCGGTCAGTGCCAGCCTTCAAGAGCTCTCGCAGGGTTTCTGGATCTTTCAGCAACTCTGCGCGCCGCTTGCGGATTGGGCTCAGTCTTTCATTCAATACTTCTGCCAACCTGCGTTTCACCTCCACATCCCCAATTTTTCCCTGCCGGTAGCGTTCCTTGAACTCGGTGACTTGTTCAGGATCAGGATTGAACACCTCGTGATACGCGAATACCGGATTGCCTTCTACATGTCCCGGATCATTGGCGTGGATCCGGGAAGGATCGGTGTACATGCTCATTACCTTGTGATAAGTCACTTCGGGCGTGTCGCGCAGCGCGATCGCATTTCCATAGGAGGTGTGCATCGTCCGGTTGTCAGTACCGGGCAAGCGCGGAGTAGAAGAAAGGATTTCTTGCGGTTCTGGAAAAGTCTCACCATACAGCTGGTTGAAACGCCGGGCAATCTCTCGGGTTAACTCCAGGTGGGGGAGCTGGTCTTCGCCAACCGGCACGCGATCGGCTTTATACAGCAGGATATCCGCGGCTTGTAAGACGGGATAAGCCAGTAAGCCAAGCGAAGGTGTCAGCCCGAGCTGCTGCAGCTGTTCTTTATAAGTAGGCACGCGGCTCAAGCGTGCGACCGATACCAGCATCCCCAATAGTGTTGTCAGCTGGCTGTGGGCTGTGACAGCAGACTGCAGGATCAATGTGGAACGGTCCGGGTCGATTCCTGAAGCGATCCAGTCCGCCAGCACATCCAGAATATTTCCTTGAATATTTTGGGGATGCTCAAAATCAGTGGTCAGCACATGCAGATCCGCGATCAAAAAGAAACACTCGTATTGATCCTGCAAAGCTGCCCAGGTCTCTAATGTTCCGACAAGGTGACCAATATGCCGGGGTCCTGTCGGCCGGTGGCCGGTCAGAATTCGTCCAGGTTTTTCCATAAAATCACACTCCAAACTGCTTTAACAACAAACAGCATTCATCTCCAATGGAGACGAACGCTGTATGGTCCGTGGTGCCACTCCGCTTAGGCTGGTTGATTAAAGAAAAATTCCCACGGTGTTGCGATGGGAATCGGCCAGCCTCACTCTTGGGGGGTACGGCAGTTTGTCTGCTTATACCCCTGGCCTGGATAACGGTGGCCACTCCGGCTCAGGCTACTCAGCTTGCTTTTCGCCCTGCAACTCCGAGGTCCATTTGCTGTCAGTGTCCATACAGGCTTTTCACCACGCGCCTGCTCTCTGAATGGCTTTCTGGCAGCTACTAATCCTCTTCAACGTTATTATTTATTGTGCTGGATTATACGGTTTTACGGCGCTTTGTCAAGGAAATAGATACCGAATGTCGGATTTACATATTAACGGTGATGCTACAGACCGGTAGATCAATGGGAATATATTAATCGTCCCATTCCAGGTAAACCGGCAGCATTCCAATCGTAATATTTTGTCCAACTGCAAGGGAGCTGCCGTACAAGTCCCACATGCGTATAGGTGGATTGGAAAGCCTGAGGCTGTGATCCTGCCCATCGAGTGACCAGGCAATCCAGACACGGTCTCCATTTCGAGTAAATTCATACGCCGAGATACCTGTAATCGCAATCTTCTGGCGGAAGATCGTATTGGATAATTGCTCACTGACTGTCTGAAAAGCATAATATGCTGGCGTTGGATTGGAGCTCTGGATCAGATTCGTGGATCCCCATGGATTTGTATAACTGTACCAGATAGATGATTTCACCCGGCTTATCAAGCTCTTTGTGTAAGTTTGGGCTGCATAAATTGCTTTTGTGGTTTCGTAGTCTTCTCCGCAATTTTGATTTTTGTTATCACAGATAAGGGCGGTCTCAGTCAACAATAAATATTTATCACTTTTTCCGTAACGTTCCAGTATCTGGTACAGGAAGTTGGCTTTAATATCTAGGACAGGGCCTGTCGTATTGTAAGCACCGTTCCAATTTGGATTCGAATACCCGCCTAAAAATCCGTACCAGTCATATGAATGAAAACTAACGCCATCAAATGAATCTCCAGCGGATTCCCGTAATATGCCTTCCAGGAAATTTGAAATCCGGCAATCTTTCCCTGAAGGTGGATTTCTGGGATCGCAATCCAATAATAAGCCGCCCACAAGTACTTGGGCATCAGGATCGGCTGCTTTTAGACTAGGATAGACTGCCTTGAGCATTTTGCCAAATTGACCGCCACCATAATATGGATCTAAATAATTGTTAGTGTCGGTCGATCCACCCCAGCAGCCAAAGGGAGATGAATCTCTAATGAATGGTGCATCTGGCTCGTTGCCTAGCTCCCAATATTTGACATAATAGGGCGCCCGGCTATACCGTCTGACCAACTCATTCATGAAACTGGCAAAGGCACCATATTTATTTTGAGCAATCGGGCCACAGACATGCCCGCCGGCAGCTCTGGCCCACTCCGGCACACCCCGCACGATCAGAACCAGCTCCATCCCATTCTGATGCAGCAGCGCCATTTCATTTTCCAGGTCTGCCATCAAAGACCAATCTCGAATCCCCTCTGTTCGCTCGACCTGGTCCCAGAATACACCATTTCTGCGCACCCATTTTACGTTAGCCTGAGAAGCTAAATCCAGGAGTGAGCCTTCACGCACCGAATCCATTTCCACCCCCATTACCATAGGATGGCTGGGAGGTTGGGCAACAGTGGGCAGGAAAAGATTGAAGTTTTCAGATTCCTGGTAGATAGGTGCAGGTTCTGGCTCTTGATTTTCCCCATTGTTTGCATTCTGTGCCAGACCAGACACAGGAATTAAGCTCGCCATGATACTGATAAGTAATATGCTACCAACCAATTTGTTTTTGATTTTCATTTATTTCCGCATCTGGCTCATCTGACTCTAAAAGTCGAATATTGAATTAACGTGCTCGGGGGCTTTTATAACACGGTTTATCTGACAACCGGTTTATGGTCTGGTTAAACGATGATTAAAGTATACAGGAAAATTGCTCTAATTGATCTTGCAATTCTTTTAGTTTAAATTAATATTTCAACAAAATAAATAGCTCAACTCAGGCTGAGGAATCACCGGATAATGAATTACATCCTCATTAAGATAATGGTGATCTCCGGATTAAATCGATAAATGTGTATGAAAAGTTAAAGGTAGGATCATCGGATACTGTTGTTGACTTGGTAATTATCCAATCAAGAGGATCGTACGTTGGAAAATGGATATCGCAATCATATTGGGCCTGGATCAGCGTCAAATACATCCGTTGGGCCAATGGCAAGGCTTGATTAAATATCTGAGCGCCTCCAATCACGAAGGCTTCAATTTCACCGGCTTCCACTGCCGTAGAAACGGCGGCATTGAGCGATGGGCGGATCTGGCAGCCTGGCGCAACATAACCAATCTGGCGGGTAACGATGATACTCTGGCGGCCTGGCAGTGCACGTCCAATCGATTCATAGGTTTTGCGACCCATAATCAGGTGGTGTCCCATGGTCAGGGCTTTGAAACGGCGCAGGTCGGCGGGAAGGTGCCAGGGCAGCCGGTTTTCCTTTCCGATGCAGCAATTTTCATCCATGGCTGCAATGATAGAAATGATCACACAGCCACCTGAGCCTTGATATGCGGGTGAGCCTGATAATTCACCAGCTCGAAATCTTCATATTGAAAGCTGAAGATATCATTTACATCCGGATTGATGTGCATTTGAGGCAGCGGGTAAGGGGTCCGTTCGAGCTGGGTGCGAGCCTGTTCGATATGGTTTTTGTACAGATGGATGTCTCCAAAGGTATGCACAAAGTCTCCCGGCTTGAGCTCGCAAACCTGGGCAATCATCAGGGTGAGCAGGGCGTATGATGCAATATTGAATGGTACGCCCAGGAACACATCTGCCGATCGTTGGTAGAGCTGGCAGGAGAGCTTACCCTCGGCAACGTAGAATTGGAAGAGAACATGGCAAGGAGGCAACGCCATTCGTTCAATCTCCCCTACATTCCAGGCGCTGACGATCAGGCGGCGGGAGTCGGGTGTGCTGCGGATCTGTTGGATAATTTGCGAGATCTGGTCAACCGTGCCATGGTCGGCGGTGCGCCAGGAGCGCCATTGATGGCCATAAACCGGCCCTAATTCACCCCTTTCATCCGCCCATTCGTCCCATATCCGCACACCATGTTCATTCAGGTACCGGATATTGGTATCACCCTGTAAAAACCAGAGAAGCTCATAAATAATGGATTTCAAATGTAGCTTTTTAGTCGTTAGAAGTGGAAAACCGTCTTGCAGATTGTAACGGTTCTGATAGCCGAACAAAGAATAGGTTCCGACCCCTGTCCGGTCGTTTTTCGAAACCCCCTTTTCGAGCAGCTCGCGCAGTAAATCGAGATACGGTTTCATCCCTTACCTCCCGTCTTGCCTATTTTGATGATAAATTACCGGATTACTGGTGAAAAATTTTTCAGGCGCAGGATCAGCGCTGCAAGATAGGATGGACTGCGAAATAATTGCGCGTGCTTTGGATGTCGTGATGAATCTGTTCGATCAACGCCTGGACATTCGGAAAACGCATTTCATCTCGTAAGCGAGTGTATAAATTTAATTCCAATTTCTGCCCATACATATCCTGGTCAATATCCAGGATATGCGCTTCAACACGTGCTTCAGGGCGAGTGTTCTCAAAAGTGGGACGAAAACCGATGTTGGTCACCGCAGGATAATCTTTGCCTTGATGCACTGCCTTGCAGACATACACGCCCGACTTCGGTAGCAGCTTCTCTTTCCAGATATCCAGGTTGGCCGTAGGGATACCAATCGTCCGTCCGCGACCATCTCCAGGAATCACGAGTCCTTCAACATGATATGGGCGACCGAGAAGCTGGCTGGCTGGCTCAACTTCACCTTCGCTCAGCAGGGTGCGTATCCGGCTGGAGGAGATTGGATCGCCATTAGATGAAATTTTGTCGACAATGTGTAAGCGATAATCGAACTCATGTCCCAGACTCTCCAGCCTGGGCAGGTCGCCCTCGCGATTGCGGCCCAGGGCGAAATCTTGTCCCGCCCACAACTCGCGCAAGCCAAGGTGCTGTTTCACCATGCTGATAAATTCAAAAGCAGTCAGGCTGGCGATCTGGTGATCAAAAGGAAGTGTGATAACCACATCGACACCCAGCTCTGCCAGGTAAGCCGCTTTTTCATTGGGATGCGTGAGGTAAAAGGCTCCTGTGCGCTTTCCCAAAACAACTGCCGGATGGGGGTGAAAGGTAAGCACAACAGCTGAGGCTGAGTGCTGGTGAGCTGCGGCAGCCATGTCTTTGATGATTGCCTGGTGCCCAATGTGGACCCCATCAAAAGTACCAATTGCCAGAAAGCTCTGATTGAGCTGGAATTCTTCTAGATTATTGGAATGCTGCATAGCGATCGGGTATTGGTAAGCGCCAGAATTATGTCTGAAAGAATACTTTACGCGGCTGCCATTCAAGATTCTCTTCATCGACTTCCAGCAAAGCCACCAGGTCGCCCTGCTGGCTGACTCCCCGCGCCCAACCCGTGGCACCGGTATCTGCCGGAATCCGGTGTCCATGCCGGACCAGCTCCATTGCGTCAGCATCGAGCTCGACCATCGGCCAATCTGATAGGGCTTCGGCGGCCGGGATCAGGAAGCGATACCAATCACCCGCGTCAAATGCTTCCTGTAACCTGCGCAATTGCACTGCATCCCGCAGGGTGAAGCGACCACTTTTGGTGCGACGCAGCCCTACAAGATGGGCTCCGGTCCCTAGAGCTTTCCCCAGATCGTTTGCCAGTGATCGGACATACGTACCGGATGAGCAATAAACATCTACGACCGCTTCGGGAGGCGCCCATTCCAGGATTTCAAGACTATAAACATGGACTGTGCGCGGTTCGAGCTCAACATCCTCACCCTTACGCGTCATTTCATAAGCTTTACGGCCTTTAACTTTCACGGCTGAGTAGGGTGGGGGGACCTGTTCCATCTCACCCACAAATGTCTGTAATACTTCATCGAACTCATCTTCGGTTATATCGCCGATTTCAGCAGTACTGGTAATCTGACCATCGCCATCATATGTATCCGTTGCACTTCCCAGCCGGATGGTTGCCTGATAACGTTTGTCCGATGCAGAAACGAACTCACTCAAGCGGACCGCAGGGCCAATCAGAATAACCAGCACTCCAGACGCACGCGGGTCGAGCGTGCCCGTATGGCCAGCGCGCCGGATTCCCGTGCCCCGCCGGATGATTTGCACGACATCGTGCGAAGTCAAACCGATGGGTTTGTCGACAACGAGTACTCCAGAAACGAGATCTAAACTGCTAATGTCATTTTCCATTGCTTAGCTCTTCTGTCCGTTCCCTTTCAATTTCAAGTAACAGCGCGTTGATTGTAACACTTCCGCTTCAACCTCTGCTAGGGCGCCCTCAATATCTGCCCCCGCGGCTGCCGGGTGACCTCCACCATTATATTGTAACGCCAGAGGTGTGATATCAAAACCTGGCTGGGAACGCCAACTAACTTTTATATGTCCATTTCCCTGATCATTAAACAGGATTGTAACGTCGATATCGTTAATAGCAGACAAAATATTGATCATGTCTGCGTCGTCGCGACCATTGTAATGGGCGGCCTGCCGGTCTGCCGGAGTGATGCTTGTCCACACCAGGCGATCCATTCGCTGCAGGCGGGTAAAACCGGCGCCCCAATACTTGACAGCTTCAAAACTTCGGTTAACCAATGCGTGTTGATAAAGTTCTGGCAGGTCGGCGCCGGCTTCCATGAGGTCAGCGGCCACGCGTAAGGCCTGGGGAGTCATATTGCTGGTACGAAATCCTAAACTATCGGTGACCAGGCCAGTCAATAGAGCAGGTGCACTTGCCGGGCTGATAGGACATCCCCACATGGGTAGTCGCGTGGCTAAGATTTCAGCCGTAGCAACAGCCCTGGTATCTACCACATTCAAACGTCCGAAGTTCAAATTGGTAATGTGATGGTCGATATTGATATCCACCTGAAATTCATTTGCCAGATCATCCCCAAGGCGGCCCAAGTCAGAGCAATCCACCGTGATAACCAGGTCAGGTTTCATTGCCGGCCATTTCCGCACCATCTCCCAGCCGGTCAAATTTTTAAAGCTCGCAGGTAAGCCATCTTCGACGACCAGTTCGATTTGCTTCCCTTTTTCCTTTAGCGCCAATCCCAGGCCCAACAATGACCCGATGGCATCTCCATCTGGCCGTACATGGGCGATCACCAGGATCTTTCCCGCCTGAGAGAAAGCATCACGAATGGATTGGTCCAGATTAACTGGCTGGTTCATCCTCATCCTGGTCATCTTCTGGCGTCGTGGCTGGGTTTTCCTCTTTTTCAGCTTGCAACCCTGCCAGGAGTTTCTCGATTGTGTCCGCTTTTTCGAATGTAGGATCCCAATGGAATCGCAGGCGCGGAAAAGTGCGCAGATCGATTCGTACCGCTAATTCGTGACGCAGGTATCCCTGGGCATGCGTCAATCCAGCCATGATCTCAGGTGCTCGCTCGGAGCCCTCTAACGCTGAAAAGTATATTTCAGCAAAGGCAAGTTCCCGGTCCACACGCACATCAGTAATCGAGATACCCAGCAAGCGCGGATCAGAGATCTCCCGGACAAGCATATCGGATAACTCCATCTGGATCCGCTCGTTGATGCGTTGGAGGCGAAGTTTAGATACCAACTCTCACTTCCTATCTCGCGCTTCTTAAGCTACTGCCACTTTCTCGACAATGTAGGCTTCGATGATATCACCCTCGGTCATATCGGTGAAATTCTTTAATGCAATGCCGCATTCAAACCCGGTTCGTACTTCGCGAACATCGTCCTGCAAGTGTTTTAGAGAAGCGATATTACCCTCATACAGGATATCCTCGCCGCGTTTTACCCTCACACGGGCATTGCGGCGAATTTCACCACTGGTAACAATACAGCCGGCAATATTCCCAACTTTAGTGATATTGAAGACTGCTCGCACACGGGCATAGCCGATAACGGTCTCTTTTTCTTCAGGCTCCAGCATACCTTTCAGCGCTTTTTCCAGGTCTTCGGTCAGGCGATAAATGATGTCATAAAGCCTGATCGAAACGCCTTCAGCTTCTGCCAGCCGCCGGGCAGCTGCATCTGCCTGGACATTAAAGCCAATGACTACTGCCTCGGAGGCAGAGGCAAGCATGATATCATTTTCGCCAATGTTCCCGGTTTCAGCATGCAGGATATTGACTTTGATGTCCCCTTTACCCAGCTCATTAACTTCCGAGACGATGGGTTCTAGCGAACCCTGTACATCTGCTTTCAAGATCAAGCGCAGCTCGCGCACCTCACCAGCCTGGAAGCGCTCGAACAATTGCTCCAGGGTAGAGGTGGTTTGCTTGCTGGCAGCAAGTTCATCGGCTTTCAGCTTGCGCTGCTGGACGATTGAACGGGCAGTCTTCTCATTATCGACTACCTCGAACAGATCGCCAGCCTGGGGAACATCGTTCAGACCCATCACCGATACTGGTGTCGATGGACCTGCCTTGCGAATTTGCTTGCCGCGAAAATCGAACATGGCCCGCAGTTTACCCAGGGTTGTCCCGACAATCACTGTATCCCCTACTTCCAGGGTACCGTTTTGGATGAGCAGGGTCGCCAGTACGCCTTTGGCGCGATCACGTTCGGCTTCGATAATCGAGCCAATGACTTTTCCGCGTGGATTTGCCAGGATGGTTTGATTATCGGCTACCAGTAAGACTGCTTCCAGTAAATCATCCAGACCAAGTTTTTTCTTAGCAGAAATCGGCACGACGATCGTATCGCCGTCCCAGTCATCTGGCACCAGTCCGATCTCTGCCAGTTGTTGTTTCACCCGGTCAGGATCGG
>JAJZSS010000025.1 GCA_021849525.1 Chloroflexota bacterium | reverse complement strand
GGCCGTGACAGGCTGGAAGGCGGGACGGCCAGCGCCGGTGGCGACCATCGCATGGCCATGTCCCTGGCCATCTCCGGCCTGGCCAGCCGTACGCCGGTCACTGTGCAGGGCGCTGAGATCATCGCCGAATCCTTCCCGGGCTTTGTGCAGGCGCTGCAGTCCCTGGGAGCTCATGTGGAAAGCCGCCCATGATTCCAGACAGACCCGAGTATTTCCGTCTGGGATTGATCGGTTGGCCCGTGGCTCACAGCCTGTCGCCGCACATCCACCAGGCGGCCTTCCAGGCGACCAGAACCTACGGGGAGTACAAACTGTATCCGGTTGATCCCGCAGCACGGGAAACGGAGCTGCTGCCTTTATTGGACCGGCTGAGAAGCGGCGAAATTCACGGTTTGAATGTCACCGTGCCCCACAAAGAATACCTTGCGAAAATGGTCGACGAAGTAACCCCTGAAGCTCAGGCAATCGGAGCGGTCAACACCCTTTATGTAAAAGATGGTAAGCTGATAGGCGATAACAGCGATGCGCCAGGCTTTCTCAACCACCTGGCGCGCCTGCAGATGCTGCCACCTCACAAAAAACTGTCCTGGGTCATCCTGGGCGCCGGCGGCTCGGCGCGGGCCGTGGCCTACGCTCTGGCCAGTCAGGGCCATTCGGTAGCCATCGCTGCCCGGCGCAGCGAACAGTCGCAGCAGCTGGCGGATGATCTCAATCTCGCCTCGGGCGTGCTCACCCGCCTGGCCTGGATGGAGCTTGACTATGAGAGGATCAGCAGCCAGGTCCGGCCGGATGGGTTGGTCAATACCACCCCGGCCGGCATGCATCCACTCATTGAGCAGTCCCCATGGCCTGAGGAAATCCCCTTGCCGGAGGCTTGCCGGGTATACGACTTGATTTATAATCCAGCCGAGACTGTACTGCTGCACCGGGCTCGTCAGACGGGCCACCTGGCAGTCAACGGCCTGGGTATGCTGATCGAGCAGGCTGCCATCTCATTTGCCATCTGGACCGGGCACCAGCCACCCCGGAAAGTGCTTTACCCGGCAGTTGGATTGCCCGCGATCCAGGCAGCGCGGTGAATATTTTTAAAACCGGAGACGTCATGAGCCAGGCCAATCCACCCCTCAAAGTCGCTCAACGCATCGCCCATCTCAGCAGCCATTATTTTGCTGCCCTGGATGAGCAGATCGCCCGTCTCAGCGCCGGCGGTAAGCAGGTGATCCGCCTGGATGTTGGTTCGCCCGACCTGCCCCCACCGCCTGCAGTGATCGACTGCCTGCACGCCTCCGCCAGCCGCCCCAATACCCACGGCTACCAGGCCCATACTGGTACCCGGGAACTCCGCCAGGCCTGGGCAGGGATGTACCGGCGCCTGCATGGCGTCGAATTGAACCCCGAGACCGAAATCCTGCCTCTGATTGGATCGAAAGAAGGTATTTTCCACCTGCACCAAGCGCTGGTCAACCCGGGCGACATCGTCCTGGTCCCTGATCCCGGATATATCACCTATACCCGCGGCGCCCAGATTGCCGGCGCTGAAGTTTTTACCCTGCCTTTATTGGAAGAAAACGACTTTTTGCCCCGGCTGGACCGGATACCGGATGAAATAGCTCGGCGAGCGAAGATCCTGTGGTTGAACTACCCGAACAACCCCACCGCCGGCGTGGCCAGCCTGGAATTTTTCCAGTCGGCGGTCGAATTCGCCCGGCAATTCGAAATCCTGCTCGCCCACGACGCCGCCTACACGCAAGTTACATTTAATGGATACCGCGCGCCCAGCCTGCTGGAAATCCCCGGGGCAAAAGATGTTGCCATCGAATTCAATACCCTTTCCAAATCCCACAATATGGCCGGCTGGCGAGTGGCGGCCGCAGTTGGCCGCGCCGACGCCCTCCGCTGCCTGTACCAGCTCAAAACCAACGTCGACAGCAGCCATTTCCTCCCCATTCTCGAAGCCGCTACCGTGGCGATGAACGGTGATCAGGGCTGGATCGCCGGACGTAACCAGGTCTACCAGGCCCGCCGGGACTGTGTGGCGGCTGCCCTTGACCGGCTGGGATTCCACTACCGGCTGCCGCAGGCCTCACTCTATGTCTGGTTCGCGGTTCCGGCCGGGCAAACCTCTACCGGCTTCTGCGCCCGGGTTTTAGAGCAGTGCGGCGTCAGCCTGACGCCGGGAAGCATCTTCGGCGCGCAGGGTGAGGGCTACGTCCGCCTGTCTCTCACCTCCCCGATCGATGAAATCGCTGAGGCGATGCAGCGCCTGGAAAAGGAATTCCGCGTATGACACTCCGATTCTTTACCGCCGGCGAATCTCACGGACCGGGCCTGATGATGATCCTGGAAGGCCTTCCCGCCGGACTGCAGGTCTCAGCTGAAATCATCGACCCGGACCTTCTTCGCCGCCAGACGGGCTACGGCGCCGGCCCGCGCATGAAAATCGAGCGCGATCACGCCCAGATTCTCAGCGGCGTGATGGAAGGCAAAACGATTGGCTCGCCGCTGGGAGTGCTGATTCATAACCAGGACCACACCCGCTGGGCAGATAAGCCCATCGCAGCCTTCACCACCCCTCGCCCGGGGCATGTCGATTTAGCTGCCGCCCTGAAGTACGGTTACACGGATTTACGCCCCGGCCTGGAGCGCGCCTCGGCTCGCGAGACTGCCGCCCGGGTGGCGGCCGGAGCGGTCTGCAAGCATCTGTTAAGCCAGTTTGGCATTCAAGTCGGGGGCTATGTGACGGCGATCGGTTCGCTCCAGGCCGATCTCAGCCGGCTTGCCTTGCCTGAGCGCATCCAGCTGGCAGAATCTAACCCGGTACGCTGCCCCGATCCAGCCGCGGCCGAACAAATGCTGGCCCAAATCGAGCAGATCATCCACCAGCGCGATACCCTGGGAGGAGTGGTCGAAATTGCTGCCCTGAGGTTGCCTCCCGGCCTCGGTTCGCATGTCCATTGGGACCGGCGCCTGGAAGCCCGCCTGGGGGCTGCGGTGCTGAGCGTCCAGGCGATCAAGGGGGTCGAGATTGGTGATGCCTTTGAGAATGCCCGCCTGCCCGGCAGCCAGGCTCAGGACGCGATCTATTTGCAGGGAGAGAATCTGGTCCGCCATACCCGCCGCGCCGGTGGGGTCGAGGGCGGCATCTCGACCGGCGAGCCGCTGATCGTGCGCGCCGCCATGAAACCGATTGCCACGACCCTTACCCCCCAGGATACCGTCGACCTGGCCAGCGGTGAGCAGACCCCTACCCGCTACGAACGCTCCGATTTTTGCCCTGTACCGCGGGCCGTGCCGATCCTGGAAGCGATGGTCGCTTTTGTGCTCGCCGACGCTCTGCTGGAGAAGCTGGGCGGTGACGACCTGGCGACTCTCCAGGAGCGCTTTGCTCGCCTGCCCCAGGCCCGGCTGGGTGACCTGCACCTCGACAGCCGAGAACATACCTGGTGGAGGGATGAACCCCGCGATGCCTGATCCCTTCGCCGAACAAATTTATCTTTATGGTCCGCCCTATTCGGGTAAAACTTCAACCGGTGCCTTGTTGGCGGCGGCCCTGAACCTGCCGTTTATCGATCTGGATCACGAAATCGAAAAACAGACCAGCCGCCTGATCCCGCAGATCTTCCAGGACAGCGGCGAAGAAGGTTTTCGCCAGCGCGAAGGCGAGGTCCTGGCGCAGATCACTGAGGCTGGCCCGGCGGTAATCGCCCTGGGCGGCGGCGCCTTACTTTCGCCCGAAAACCGCCGCCGGGTAGAGGCGCGCGGACAGGTTGTTTGTTTCAACCCGCCGCTGGAAAGCCTGCAGCAGCGCGCCCAGACTGATTCCGGCATCCGCCCACTGCTCCACGAACAGGCAGGGCAGTCTTCAGCGGAGCAGGCTGAACGACTGAACTCTCGCCTTGCTGCCTTGTTAGAGCAGCGCGCCGCTCATTATGCATCTTTCCCGCTCACAATCACCAGCGGCAAGCTGAATCCGGCGAATCTGGTAAACCTTGCGCAGATCAGGCTGGGGCGGTTTCATGTGCGCGGGATGGGCGCACCTTACGAGATCCTGGTTCGCAGCCAATTACAAAACCAGGCCGGAAGCATCTTTTCCAACCAGGGATTAAACGGACCGGTCGCCCTGCTGGTCGATGGACAGGTGGCCAGGCTGGCGGGTGGAGCGGCCAGCAGCCTCACCGCAGCCGGTTACAGCGTCAGGCAAATCACTTTTGCGGCTGGCGAAAAACACAAGAACATCCAAACCGCTGCCCTCGTCTGGCAGGATATGCTGGCGCAGGGTATCGAAAGGCGCAGCATGCTGCTCGCCCTGGGCGGCGGGGTCACCACAGACCTGGGCGGCTTTGCTGCCGCAGCCTACATGCGCGGCATCCAGTGGGTGGCCATGCCCACCAGCCTGCTGGGTATGGTGGATGCCAGCATCGGCGGCAAGACGGGGGTGGACCTGCACACCGGGAAGAATATCGTCGGGGCGTTCCACCCACCGCGCCTGGTGCTGATCGACCCGGATTTCTTGAGCACATTACAACCCGTCGAATTCAACAACGGCATGGCGGAAGTGATCAAAGCCGGGATCATCGGAGATGAAGACCTGTTCGACCTGTGCAGCCAGGGTCCAGAGACGGTCCACAGCGGCCTGGCTGAAATAATTGCCCGCGCAATTGCTGTCAAAGTCAGAGTAATCCAGGCAGATCCATTCGAGGAAAATCTGCGGGCGGTCTTGAATCTAGGGCATACCCTGGGGCATGCCCTGGAATCTGCTTCCGGCTATCACGTCCGGCACGGCGAAGCGGTCGCATCAGGCATGGTAGCAGCCGCCCGGCTGGCTCAGCGCCGCGGGTTGGCGCAGCCAGGTTTGGTCGAAAAAATGACCGCCACCCTCCTTAAATTTGATCTGCCGGTCGACCTGCTCGCCTCCATCCCGGTCCAGTCTATCCTGGATGCCATGCGCAGCGATAAAAAACGGACCGCCGGAAAGCAGCGCTTTGTTCTCCCCCAGCGGATTGGCGAAGTAACTTATAATCACGATATCGACGAGGTGGAAATATGCACGCTATTCTGATCCTGCATGGACCTAATCTCAACCTGCTGGGGCTGCGCGAACCGGAAATCTACGGCAGCCAGA
The DNA here is from genome assembly GCA_021849525.1 of Chloroflexota bacterium. Lineage (GTDB taxonomy): Bacteria > Chloroflexota > Anaerolineae > Anaerolineales > UBA4823 > JAJZSS01. Next base: position 5,265 of record JAJZSS010000025.1, on the reverse strand, counting down.
CCCTGGATGAAATCAATGCCCTGCTGAGTGATCTGGCGGCGGAGCTTGGGGTCAGCGTCCATCCGCGGCAGTCGAACAGCGAAGGACAGCTCATCGAGCTGATCCACGAAGCCCGGGGCTGGGCAGCCGGTATCGTCTGTAACGCAGCCGGCTACACGCACACTTCGGTAGCATTGAGAGATGCCATCACGGCGGTCAACCTGCCCACAGTCGAAGTTCATCTCTCCAACATCTATAAGCGCGAGGAGTTCCGCCAGCGATCCCTGATTGCCCCGGTCTGTATCGGCACTATCTCCGGATTTGGCGCTCAATCCTACCTGCTCGGTTTGCGCGCCCTGGTAGCACATTTCGATCAAAGGTGAAATCATCAACTCGGGTACAGAATTACGGGCAGCCATTGCGAGCCCAACTTATTAGAATAAAAGGACGCCCTGGAAATTTGCTCCAGGGCGTCTTATTTTTAGAACCGGGTCAGGGAATTATCGGGCGTTGGGATTGAGGATTGTGCTGCAGCGCACTTCATCCGTCCGGGCGTTCTTCAAGCACAGGGTCAAGTAGCGAGCATCCTGGAGTTTCTTGGGGACGCGGAATGACGATGACGTGGTTGTGTCCTTGCGCACCAGGTGCAGACCAATCTTGGTCAGCTCGGCGACACGGTACGGACCGCTCCCAATCTTGACATACCAGGTGCTCTTCTTTGTGAAGCCGCTAGTCTCAAGATACAGACGGTTGCCCTCTATTGAGAAGGTAATGGTGGGTTTCTTGGATGTGCTGGTGGTGGTTGTCCCTGTGGTCGAGGTTGACGTGGTGCTCCCCGGTATACACAGCGACTGCCCAACAAAGATGGAATAAGGCTCTTTGAGGTTATTTGCCGTAGCGATTACCGTCCAATCGACATCATATTTCACCGCAATCGACGACAGAGTTTCTCCAGACGCTACAGAATGGTTCACTGTGCAGGTCTGGGCTACTGCAACCCGATCCAGGCTGCCAAATGGCATAGCCAGGAACGAAAATGTAAGTAAGGTTGCAATAACAAGTTGAGTGATCTTTTTCATATCCTATCCTTTCTAACTCCTTGTGGCTCTGGAAGTTATAAGCCTATACTACCACAGGAATCCGCACTTTTGTTATGTTTTTCAATGGATAAAACGATGATGAACGTCACTGACAGCCATCCGATTAATTGGTATGATTCAATCGGTCGGCTTTTTGATTCGTGTTTATGGGGTAAGGATTGAATATCCCAAGGAGACTTGAAACCATGCCCGAAGAATTTACTCACGAGGACCCACGCATTGTAGAGCTGCGCAGCGTCCGCGAAAAAATCCGCCAGGGCGGCGGAGCCGAGCGCATCAAAATTCAGCATGCCAAAGGCAAGCTCACTGCCCGGGAGCGCCTGGATATCCTGCTCGATCCAGGCACCTTCAATGAACTGGAACCCTATATCACCCACCAGGGAGATGAAATGGGAATTGCCAATGAAAAATTCATGGGCGACGGCGTCGTGACCGGTTATGGGCAGATCGACGGGCGGACCATCTATGTGTATGCCCAGGATTTTACCGTGTACGGCGGCACGCTCTCCGAGATGCAGAGTCACAAGATATGCCGGGTAATGGACCTGGCTGTACGCAACGGCGCGCCGATCATTGGATTGATCGATTCAGGTGGGGCGCGCATCCAGGAAGGCGTCAAAAGCCTGGGCGGTTATGCCGAAATTTTCCGGCGCAATGCCCAGTATTCCGGCGTCATCCCCCAGATCAGCCTGATGCTGGGCCCGTGCGCGGGTGGGGCGGCTTACTCACCGGCCCTCACCGACCTGATCATCATGGTCGAAGAAAAATCATTCATGTTCCTCACCGGTCCCGAGGTGATCAAGACCGTGACCGGAGAGACCACAGACGCCGAGAGCCTGGGAGGCGCAGCAGTCCATCTGGGAATTTCCGGAACAGCCCATCTGGCGACGGAATCCGAAACCGATGCCCTGCTCCTGGCGCGGCGCTTGCTCGGGTATTTCCCCTCCAACAATGTCGAGAATCCTCCCTACCAGCCGCCGGTCGACGATCCCCTGCGCATGGATGAGGTCCTGAATCACATCGTCCCCCTCAGCCCGTCCGAGTCTTACAGTATGCACGAAGTCATCCTGCATGTCATCGATCAGGGCAGTTTCATTGAGATCCAGCCTACCTGGGCGCCCAATGCCATTGTCGGCCTGGCGCGCATCGGCGGCCACAGCGTGGGTATCGTTGCCCAGGAGCCAAGCGCCATGGCCGGGGTGATCGACATCAATTCGGCCGATAAAATGGCTCGCTTTGTGCGCATGTGCGACTGCTTCAATATCCCGCTGGTGACTTTCGTTGACTCGCCTGGCTTCCTGCCGGGAATCGGCCAGGAACACGGCGGGGTGATCCGGCATGGCGCCAAGCTCTTATACGCCTATTCGGAAGCCACTGTTCCCAAGGTCACCGTCATCACTCGCAAAGCCTATGGCGGAGCGTATGTGGTCATGTCCAGCAAATTCCTGGGGACCGACGTCACCTATGCCTGGCCGAGCGCTGAGATCGCCGTGATGGGCGCTGAAGGCGCTGTCAACATCCTGTTTAAAAAACAGATCACCTCCGCCGCTGATCCCGCTCAAGAACGCCAGAGCCTGGTGGAAGATTACCGTGACCGCTTCAACAACCCTTATTACGCAGCCCGCGCCGGGTATGTCGATGATATTGTCGAACCTCGTGAGACCCGCCCCAAGATCATCGCCTCGCTGGCAGCCTTGCGAGATAAAGTATCGATTGCCCCGGCGCGCAAGCACGGGAATATCCCGGTATAGGCGCGGCCATGGCTGAAAATATGTCCAACGCTCTTATGATCACCCTGATCGGTATGGGGCTGGTCTTTCTGGCCCTCCTCCTGCTCTGGGGCGTGATGAACGCACTGGTACGCCTGGCCCGCGAAACGGAGACCCCGGCCGAGCCTGAAATGCTGGAGATCGAGCGCAAGAAACGCGCCGCTGCCGCAGCGGTGGCTGTCGCCCTCTCTGAGCCGCTCAACCTGAATGCACCCCGCGCTTTTCCAGAACCGCCCACGGCATTTGTCTCAGCCTGGCAGGCGGTGATGCGTTCCAATATTTTAAATAAACGAGGCCGAACCCGATGAACTACACCATCAAAGTCGACGGTAAAGTCTATGATGTGAAGATCCTCGATCTCCACTCGACGCCCATCCAGGTCATCGTGGATGGAACTGAGATCGAGGTCTGGCCTGAAAACCTGACCACTGCGCGAGAAATTTCAGCCGCGCCAGCGCAGCCCGCCGTTACGGCGCCGGCAAGCCCCACGCCGGTGCCAGCTGCGTCCACCTCTGCGCCCCAATCCAACCCCACCCAGCCGGCTTCCCAGTCAGCCGGCAGCAGCAAAACTGTCAAGGCCCCATTGCCCGGCGTAATTGTGGCGATCAAAGTCAAGGTTGGTGACCCGGTTGAACCCGGGCAGGAGCTGTGCATCATCGAAGCCATGAAGATGAAAAATATGATCCGCGCCACGCGGGCCGGGGTGATTGCGACCATTGCCGTTAATATCGGTGAAACCGTCCAGCATCAAACTGTGCTGATGGAATACGCAGGCTAGCGAGGTTCCCATGGATTTTTCCCTGTTGCTTGCCGAGCTGACCAAAGGCCTCGCCAGTTTCACTTTGGGAAACACCTTCATGATCCTGGTTGGTGCCACGCTGATCGCCCTGGCAGTGCTGAAAGAATATGAGCCTGTTTTGCTGCTGCCAATCGGATTTGGTTGTATCGTCGCCAACATCCCCATGACCGGCATGCTGGGCGAGGGTGGCCTGTTCACCGTGCTATATGATGCCGGGATTCGCACCGAGCTCTTCCCCCTGCTGATCTTCATTGGCGTGGGGGCGATGATCGATTTCAGCCCCTTGCTGGCGCTGCCCCAGCTCGTCCTGCTGGGCGCAGCCGGGCAGTTCGGTATTTTCGGCACCCTCATCCTGGCGACTCTGCTGGGCTTTCCCCTCAACCAGGCAGCTTCGATCGGTGTGATCGGGGCGATCGATGGGCCGACCTCAATATTCGTTGCCACCAAGCTGGCACCCGAGCTACTGGCGCCGATTGCCGTGGCAGCCTATTCCTATATGAGCCTGGTGCCGATTATCCAGCCGCCCTTGATGAAGCTGCTCACCACCCGTAAAGAACGGCTGATCCGTATGGAATACGCCCCCCGCCCGGTTTCTAAACGGGCGCGGATATTGTTCCCCATCCTGACCACGCTGCTGGTGGGTCTGCTCGTCCCCGACGCCACCCCCCTGATCAGCATGCTGATGCTGGGCAACTTGCTGCGCGAGAGCGGCGTGGTTGATCGCCTGAGCAAAGCGGCTCAAAATGAGATCGCCAACATTGCCACCCTCTTCCTGGGGATCACCATCGGCTCCACGATGATCGCCGGCAGTTTCCTGAACCTGCAAACGCTGTCCATCCTGCTGCTGGGCTTGCTGGCTTTCACCCTGGATACGGTCGCCGGGCTGCTCTTCGGCAAGTTCCTGGCATTTGTCAGCGGCGGTAAGATCAATCCGTTGATCGGAGCCGCCGGCATCAGCGCCTTCCCCATGGCAGGCCGCCTGGTCGCCCAGGTCGCTCAGGAAGAAGACTTCGAAAATTTCGTGCTGATGCACGCCATGGGTGCCAATACCGCCGGACAGCTGGGCAGCGTGATGGCCGGTGGGATACTGCTTGCCCTGGTCAGCGGCATGATCTAGTACCCACAAAAGCTGTCTATTATTAGTCATGAATCAAGCCGAGAAGCTCATCTTCCCGGCTTGATTATATTAATTCCCTCTTGACATTAACGTTACGGTATAGTTTAGAATGGTCCCATGCTCAGAGAAACGCGTTATTCTGTCAAACAGCTCGCCGCAGTCGCCGGGGTCAGCCCACGCACGCTGCACTATTACGACGAGATCGGCTTACTCCGCCCAACCCGCAATCCTGTGAACGGTTACCGGGTCTACCAGGCAGAGGCTTTACTCCGCCTCCAGCAGATCCTGTTCCTGCGCGAGCTTGGCATGAGTCTGGACGAGATCCAGCATACCCTGGACCGCCCCGACTTCGACCTGCTGCCTGCCCTGGAGCAGCACCGCCAGGCCTTGCTGGAACGCCGGGGACGCCTGGACCAGCTGGTGCGGACGGTTGAGAGCACCATCCAACACATGAAAGGAAATATCGCTATGGACGCTAAAGATTTATATGCCGCTTTTACA
>JAJZSS010000024.1 GCA_021849525.1 Chloroflexota bacterium | reverse complement strand
AGCCTCGCCCAATAAACCTGTCTCGGTGAGACGGCTGAATTCGGCCAGGGTCATCGTCTCCGGTTCACCTACCTGAAATTTTACCCGGCAACTTGTGCAGTGGGCTTCTCCGCCGCAGCGGTGACCGATGGCGATGCCGTTTTCCTCGATCGCCAGCACGAGGCGTTTACCTTTTTCGACATTGAATGTAATTCCTGAAATTGTTAATTTCGGCATTAATTTTCCCTCTTACAAAAGGGGATTTCATCCTGATTATATGCGATCTGTTGCTCAAGGGAAGGCGATGATCTAAAAAATAACACATTTCTAACCTTATTTGGCAAATTACATAATGAAATAGCTTGACAAATCCCACCTATTATAGTATATATGTATATAGTTTATATATAAACTATCAGTGAAGGAATATTCTGATGAACAGCCACGACAGCATTCGATCTACTCGAAGATCCATCATCGCCTGGCAGCGCCTTACCCGCAGCCACCAGCAAATATCCCGCCGCGAGCGGGAAGCGCTGGTGCCTTTTAATCTTACCGCAGCGCAATTCGATATTCTGTCTCAGCTTGCTCGAAACCCAGGGTTGAGCCAGCAAGCCCTGGCGGGAAGATTACTGGTTACCAAAGGCAATATCTGTGGTTTGATCGACCGCCTTGAAAATGCCGGGCTGGTCGAACGGCAGGACACCCCGCAAGACCGGCGCAGCTACCAGCTATTCTTAACTTCGACCGGAAAGGCGTTATTCGAGCGGGCAGCCCCTGCGCTCGAGCGAGAGTTATCTTCAATATTTAGCCAATTTTCCGATGACGAGCTGACCAGTTTGTCTGGTTTATTGACTCGTCTGGATAAAAACAATCCCTTATCACTATCGACCCCGATGGAGGCATAACAATGGCTACCCCAATTAATGGTATTCACCATATCACAGCCTTGGCAAGCGACCCGCAGCGAAATCTTGATTTTTATACCCGGGTTCTGGGTCTGCGCCTGATCAAATTAACTGTTAATTTTGATGATCCTGGAACCTATCACTTCTATTTTGGGAATGAAACCGGAACACCTGGGACCATTCTGACATTTTTTCCCTTCGAGAATGCTCGCCGTGGCCAGGTGGGCGCCGGTCAAGTCGGTGTGATTTCATTTTCTGTCCCGGCGAGCTCGCTTGCCGAATGGCAAAAACGGCTGACCTATCTGAATGTCCCTACCAGTGAGGTGTAGGAACGGTTTGGTGAAGCGGTATTAACTTTTCAGGATCCAGATGGCTTGCGTTTGAAACTGGTGGGTACGGAGACAGCAAACGGGCTCCCCGGTTGGAAGAATGGTCCGCTGCCGGTTGACCAGGCGATCCGCGGATTCCATGGGGCGACATTATTTGTCGGCAGCCTGGACGGTTCTGCTCAGCTCCTTGAAAATGTGTTTGGCTTTGAACGGGTCATGGAAAGCAGCACCCACCTTCGATTGAAAGCACCCGATTCAACATTCGGCAGCCTGATCGATTTGCTGCCTGTAAACGAACGTGGTCTCGGTGGGACTGGCACCAATCATCATATTGCCTGGCGTACCCCCAGCGACAGCGACCAGTTAGCCTGGCTCGACCAGCTTGCCGGACTGGGTTATCGGGTAACTCCCGTTCAGGATCGCCAGTATTTCCATTCCATCTATTTTCGAGAGGATTCGGGGATCCTGTTCGAGATTGCTACCGATACTCCTGGCTTTCAGGTTGATGAGACGCTGGAAAACCTGGGAAGCAAACTGCGCCTGCCTGCCTGGTTCGAACCGAACCGGGAAGTTATCCAGGCGAATTTACCGTCTCTGACCTTACCTGCCCTCGTTGAAAGCTAAGTGGAGTGAAATCCTCAATCGGTCCAGGTAACAGGGTGTTGACAACCTGGACATGTTGGCCGTAACTTAAGTAAATTACCAGGTCAGCGTTTTAGCCCCACCTCACTGGCAATCTGTTCCAGAACGGCTAAATGTTGTTCCGGGGTGTTATATCCAAGCCCCATCACATTCAGCGAGAGATGGGTTGCCCCAGCTTGCTGCCAATCTTCAGCGTCTTTCAGCCATTTTTCGGGCTGGTTTGGATCGTAAATCACGCGCGCTTCGATCCCAAAACTGGCAGCAGGGCGCCCAGCTTCTTCGAGGTAGCCTCGGAGGGTTTCCAGAGCAGGTTTGGCTTGCTCGAAGGTCCGGTAATTGGGCATCCAGCCGTCTCCCAGATGCACTGCCCGCTTTAGCACAGCCTCTGCCACACCCCCTAACCAGATCGGAATTGGGCGTTGGACCGGCATCGGATTCAGCCCTGACTCAGTGATGGTGTGGTATTTTCCCAGGTAAGTGACCACCGGTTCTGTCCAAAGCTTGCGCAGTACATATATCTGTTCTTCGCTGCGTTTGCCGCGGTTGTGGAAGTTTTCGTTCAATGCTTCATATTCAACTGCATTCCAGCCTAGACCAATACCCAGACGAAGCCGCCCCTGACTGAGTATATCCAGAGTAGCAGCCTGTTTGGCTACTACTGCGGTTTGCCGCTGAGGCAGGATCAGGATCCCGGTGGTGAACTCCAGCTGCCGGGTAAGACCTGCCAGGTAACTGAACAGGACGAATGGCTCTTGAAATGCGGACAGATGGGTATAAGGCCGGTAGCCCTGGGCGGGAATAGCTGCGTTTTCACCCAGAATATGATCATATGCCAGCAGATGGGTGAAGCCCAGGTCTTCAGCTATCTGGGCATAATCGCGAATAGCCGCGGGATCATTCCCATATTCTGTTTGGGGATAGATCATTCCAATGCGCACCGTTGTTCCTCCTACTCCACCAGCGCTGCCAGCTGAGCTTTCAACCGGCTGGCAGTTTCCTTGTAGCCAGCCAGTTTTTCGCGCTCTTTCTGGACCACATTCGAGGGGGCATTCTCTGCGAACGAAGACCCCAGCAGGCTCTCCAGGCGCTGGATTTGAGCTTCAGTGCCTGCCAGATCTTTTTCGAGGCGTGCCCGTTCTTCATTCACATCCACCAGCCCGGCCAGCGGCAGATAGATTTCCACCGCTCCAACCACCAGCGCAATATGACCTTCTGGTTTCCCATCCAACCGGTCAATAATCTGCAGGGCGCCCAGGTCGAGCTGCGCCAGGCTGGCGATCGCCGCTGCCTGGGTCTCCAGCATGGCGGTCTGCCCGCCTGCAGCGATAATCGCCGGAATCCGCCGGCCAGGCTTGACATTTTTCTCGGCGCGCAGGTTGCGGACCGTCCGTACCATCTCCTGGATCAGAGCGAAATCGGCTGATTTCCTGGCTTCCCAGTCCGCTTCGGGGCGTGGCTCGGGCCAGGTCGCCACAATTAAACCAGCTTCCCAACCCCCTTCCGGGGCTGCCTCCGGGAGATGTTCCAGGACGGCAGCTTTAAGATGTCCCCACAGTTCTTCCGTAATGAACGGAATGAATGGATGCAGCAAGCGCAGGGTCTGATCAAGCACTCGTACCAATGTCAAGGCAGTCTGCCTTGCCCGGCTGCTGCCCTGATTGAGCTGCAGCTTGGCGATTTCCACATACCAATCCGCGAAATCGCCCCACATGAAGTCGTAAATCTGGCGACCTGCCTCGCCGTATTGGAAGTTCTGAAATAGGCGTTCTACATCGCGCACCAAAGCCTGCAGGCGCGCCCAGATCCAGGAGTCAGCCAGAGTCCAATTCTGGGCTTCGGATTTGTCCTGCTGGAACGGCTCCCCCAGGTCAGCCTGGTCCAGCGCCCCGATGACGAAGCGAGTGGCATTCCACAGTTTGTTGGCGAAGTTGCGGTTGGCTTCCACTTTCTTCAGGCTCAGATTCATGTCCTGACCCGGTGTAGAACCTACCAGCAGGGTGAAGCGCAGGGCGTCTGTTCCCATCTCGTCCATGACAATCAGCGGATCGATGACATTCCCATAACTCTTACTCATTTTGCGCCCGTTCTCATCACGGATCAAGCCGTGCAGGTAGACGGTATGGAAGGGGATTTGCCCGGTAAATTCCAGCCCGTCCATAATCATGCGCGCCACCCAGAAAAATAAGATATCATAGCCGGTTTCCATGATCGAAGTGGGATAAAAATATTTGTAATCGGGTGTTTCCTCAGGCCAGCCCAGGGTCGAAAAAGGCCACAATCCGGATGAAAACCAGGTATCGAGCACATCCGGATCCTGTTCCAGGTTCGTACTCTCGCATTTCGGGCAGTTAGTTGGGTCCTGGCGGGATACGATCATCTCACCGCAATCCTGGCAGTACCATACTGGGATCCGGTGCCCCCACCACAACTGGCGCGAGATGCACCAATCCTGGATGTTTTCCATCCAGTTGTAGTACACCTTGGTGAAGTGCTCAGGCACAATCCGGATCCTGCCATCCTGGACTGCCTTAAGGGCCGCTTCTGCCAGGGGTTTGATCTGAACAAACCACTGGGTAGATACCATTGGCTCCACAATTTCGCCGCCGCGCTGCGAGCGGGGCACATTGAGCGTGTATGGCTGCTCTTTAATTACCAATCCAGCGCGGCGCATATCTTCCCACAGGTTCTGGCGCGCTTCAAACCGGTCCTGCCCGGCATACTTGCCGCCATTCTCGTTCACCCTGGCTGCGGTATCCAGCACCGAGATCAGTTCCAGCCCATGGTGCTGACCGATCAGGTAATCGTTGGGATCGTGACCCGGGGTAATTTTCAATGCCCCGGTGCCAAATTCGCGATCGACATAATCATCGGCGATCACCGGAATTCGGCGTCCCAGGATAGGTACCAGGGCCAGTTTGCCCACAAAGGCTGCATAGCGAGGATCTTCCGGGTGAACTGCTACCGCTGTGTCACCAAGGATCGTCTCTGGGCGGGTGGTTGCTACCGGGATGAAATCTCCAGAGCCATCAGCCAGCATATATTTAAAGAAGTACAGCTTTCCTGGTTCCTCAGAATATTCTACTTCCAGGTCTGAGACAGCCGTTTTGAGCCCTGGCGACCAGTTGATCAGGCGTGGGCCGCGGTAGATCAGCTCCTTTTCATACAAACGCACGAATGCCTCCCGCACGGCTTTGGACAGCCCATTGTCCAGGGTAAAGCGTTGGCGCGACCAATCGCAGGAGGCGCCTAACCGCCTGATTTGCTGGGTAATAATTCCCCCGTATCTCTCCTTCCAGGCCCAGGTCCGCTTTACAAAAGCCTCACGCCCGATTTGTTCGCGGGTCAGCCCCTCTTTTGCCAGCGCTTTTTCCACTTGCAGCTGGGTGGCAATGCCAGCGTGGTCGCTTCCCGGCACCCAGAGGGTTGGGAACCCTTTCATGCGATGATAGCGGATCATCAAATCTTCCATCGCCGCAAACATGGCGTGACCCAGGTGGAGCTCCCCGGTTACATTCGGAGGGGGGATGGATATGACAAAGGGCTTGCGGCCGGGATCGAAGTCCGGTGAAATTGGATCATTGGAGGGCTTGAAAAAGCCATTCTCTTCCCACCAGGCATAGATGCGCTGCTCGGTAGTAGAAAAATCATAAGTTTTGGGGAGTTGTCCAGTGGTCATTTGAGTCTCCGTGTATAGATTCCATGCCAATAAATGGCTTTAAACAAAAACCTTCCGTCACTCAATGAGGACGAAAGGCGTTCCTTCCGCGGTACCACCTCAATTCACCGTATAATTCGGTGCTCTTGATCCCCTGCACAGACATTCGTCTGGATCAGGGCTGCGCGCTAACGGGCTCACCCGTGCCGTTCTACTGAGTGCCTGCGAATTTCTCTGGCACTTTTCTTCGGCAATTCATCCAGGCGACCTTCGGTGGGCTGCTACAGTGGCGTCTCTCAGCTGATCAACGCCTTCTCTGGTGACTGTGGATTACCACTTACTCCTCCTGGAGGGTAGTATTTAATTGTCTTTTATTTTACTCCTGATTTTATTTTCCAAATTAATACTCATTTTATTTTAATATAATATGTAAAATATGCTTGCCTTTTCACTCTCATTGTGCTATCCTTCACTCGCTTGATCCGGACTGGTTCCCTGGCGGGCTGCCGGATCGGGGAATTTCACACAGATAGCGCGGCATTAACCCTATGATCCAACGCGAACGAATTGCTGATAATGTATATTCCTTTCAGAGTGACATATATGCTCAGGTCACTGCAGGCGCGGTGATTGGGCCGAATTGGGCGGTGGTGATCGATACCCTCTCGATGCCCGAGGAAACTCTGGAGATCCGCGATTTTATCGAGCAAGAATTATCGGTTCCGGTTCGTTATATCATCAATACCCACAGTCATGCTGACCATGCCTGGGGGAACTGTTTTTTTCCGGGTACAACGGTGATCTCCCATTCACTTTGCCGGCAGCTACTGGAAACCAAAGGCAAGCTGGCCCTGGAAGAATATAAGCGCCAGAATTCAGCATTTCGCAATGTCAAAATTGTGCTGCCGCAGGTAACTTTTACCCAGGGCATGCTCAACCTGCGGGTTGGAAAAAAAACGCTTACACTAAGCCCTCTGCCCGGGCATAGCCCTGATAATGTGGCTGTCCTGGTAGAAGAGGATCGGGTCCTTTTTGCTGGAGACGCAGCCATGTCGCTGCCGTACATCGTCGATGGAAATATCGATGATCTGGTTGCCTCGCTCAAGCGGATCGGAAAAATGGGGTTGGAGAACATTATTCAGGGCCATGGGGATATTGTTTTACGCGGCGAGATCGAAAACTTTGTTAAGGATAATTTGAATTATCTGTCCAATATCCGCAAAGCTGTCCGGAAAGCCTCTAAGCGTAAATATCCGCAGGACCTGCTAGATGAAGTCACGATTGAGATGTCAGGGAAGAGCCGGGTCCTCATTGGAGGATTGGCAGCCGAGCTCCATCGCCGAAATCTGCGCGCTTTATATAAACAGCTCTATGGCGAGATTCCCACAAGCTCGGAAGATGACGACGAAGATTACGAAGAAGAAGAGTACGACGACGAATAAATATAATCGGCCTCCCGACGAAATCCAGGGAGGCCGATTTTTACCCCATGGAATTAACACTAAATACTGATTTGTTGGGCTGCTTTTGAAGCAGTCTTTTTTCTTTTTGCGCGTAGCCCGACCAGGCGTTCGTTGCCCTGGAAAAGGCGTTGGATATTGGGCCGCAAGGAGATCAGCAGTAGAATCCCAGCCAGGATTCCATAGTACATATACTGGGAGGGTAATTTCTCGATAGACACCAGATAAGCAAATAACACTGTTGAGACGACCGCAGTGCTCAGGGTCGCCAGCGACGCGTAACCTACAAAGTAGAGGATCAATCCGGCGAAGGGAACAATAAATAATATGCTTGGCGCCCACAGTCCGAAAGCCCCACCCGCGCTGGGAGCGCCCCCCGCACCTCCTCGTAGCCTCCAGCCACCACCCGGTGTGCGCTCGGGTAAGAAGATCGAATAGTTATGGCCGACAATCGCCAGGATAGGTGCCAGAATGTGGATCCAGGCCGAGTCGGGCATCAACGCCTGGGCTAACCACGCAGACGCTGCGCCCTTTATAAAATCCATGATGGTCGTAAATAATCCAGCCCAAACACCAGCCGCACGCATGGCATTCGTCCCACCAGTACGTCCGCTCTCAACTTGTCGAATATCTTTTCCAGTGCTTAACCGAACGATCAGTAAGCCAAAAGGAATTGATCCTAAGATATAGGAAAGCGCCAGGATGCTAAATGGTAGTACAAATTGCATAGAATTTGGTTCCTCCATATTCTCGTGGATTTAAAATGACAGAAATATTAACCCCGATTGGATGGATTTGGTTACTCTTCCAATATAATCAGGTTAATTTCGTGAAAGCTGTCTGGGACAAGTTGGTAACAACGGCACTGCCATTGATTTTTAACCCGGTAGCAGATCAGATGGACGACCTCTGAATAATATGATTCCTTTATATCTGTATCCGAAGGGAAGGCAGGTCCGGTGGGATGAGAATGAAAAATGGCGATCAAGTCTTGATCGGCCTGATCTATAAGCTCGAAGGCTGCCAGCTGTGCGCGCCCATCCATCCGGTAGCGGAATGGGCTGTGCAGGATATTTTCAACCGGATAGACAGTTTGAGCTCTCCATTCTGTTCTTTCTGAGAGCTTAACCCCTCCCACCAATCCACAGGCCTCCTCCGGTAAATTCGCCTGTAAATGGATCTGGATTTGCTCCCAAAGGATTTTCGGTACCAGAAAATTTATGGTGCTTGAATTCAACCCAGCCATAATGCTGCCAGCCAGATCAAACCCAGTACCAGCATGGGTTCCAGGATAACCTGGCGAATGGGTTTGCCTTCGATCAGCTCGCCGGTCAGACGGGTGAGGGCATAGGTAGGTCCGAGAATAACCAGCCCGTAGGCAACCGGAGAAAGCGGCCAATAGTGCAAGGCTGCGGCCCACTGGCTGATCAGCAAGGCGATGATTCCAGATTCAATGACCACCCACCGGTTCAGCTGTAATTTGAGGCTGCGCAACCCCACAAGCCACGACCCAATCGCTACTGCGGGAATAAACCGGAATAAACGCAAGTCTTCGTATCCCAGTGCTACCAGTAAAGCCAGAAATAAGGCAAAGGATACAGCTGTAAGCCCAGAAGCTGCCAGAGGCTGGCGGAGGTCATCGGGGTCAACGACGATATACTCTGCCAGCATTACCAGCATCAACAATCCGCCGCCCAATCCCAGCCCGAGCCACCAGGTCAAGTTTATTGGAAGGTCAAAAAGAGGCAGGCCGATGACCAGGGCAGTCAAAGCTGGCACCAACCAGTGTTCATAGGTCCCTGAGCGTTCCAGGCGTGGATGCTCGCGGAGCAGCCAATCTATACCGGTTGCGGTCAATCCCGCAACCAGCAGGGCGGTAAAAGTCTGGGCATTCAAGATAAGCTGGAAAAAAAATCCAGGCAGCTGCAAACTGATTTGCTGGGAGGGTAGATCTACCTGGCGTGCGAGGGCATAAGCCAGCAGGATGGTTGCAGCAAGAATGGAAATTTTGTCCAGATTGGGTAGATAGCGTGAACTTGCCATTGGGTGCATTGTACTCTGCTCCATATTAAATGCCAAGAAGAGCAAGCGCTTTGCAAGACCCGCAGGATACCGTCTGTGCCGGATAGAAATCAGACATATTAATCGTGCTTGACGTTTTATTGCGATCAGCGTAGCATAGGGAAGTAGATCGTGTAGAAATCACGAACCTGAAAGATGAGGGTATGATGCGCATTGGGATGTTGGTCGATGTCTATAAACCGCATGTCAGCGGAATTACGACCTATGTCTCCATCAATAAAGAACGCCTGGAAGCCCAGGGGCATGAGGTTTTTGTTTTCACTTTTGGTGATCTGGATTATGAAGATGATGAATCCAATATCATTCGTTCGCCAGGTCTCGCAATCCTCGACACCGGTTATTATCTCAGCTTGAAGTACAGCGATGCAGCCCGCCGGCTGTTGATTACGATGGATGTTGCCCATGTGCACCATCCATTCGTCAGCGGAACGATGGCAATCCGTTATTGCAAGGCGCGGGGAATTCCGATCGTTTTCACCAACCACACCCGCTACGATCTATACGCCCAGACCTATCTCCCGGTGTTGCCGGATATTGTGGGCAATACAGCGATCGAAACCTACATGGAATATTTTTGTAAGCAGGTCGATCTGACCATTTCACCCTCACCCGGGATGCGGGATGTTTTAGTTAAATTCGGTGTAACCTCCCAAATTGATGTCATCCCGAATGGGGTTGACCTGACCCCGTATCGCAAGGCCATCGAACCCATTGACCGTGCCACCCTGGGTTTTAACCCTTACGATGTTGTCCTGGTGTATACCGGGCGATTGGGACCTGAAAAAAATCTCCCCTTTTTAATCCGCTCATTCGGTGGCATTGCTCAAGCGTATCAGAATGTTCGTTTGCTTTTAGTGGGCGATGGTCCAGAACGGGATAATCTGGAGGATCGGGTCCAGCTGATGGGGCTGCAATCCAAGGTCCATTTTACCGGTATGGTACCGCATGCGGATATTCCTCGCTACCTGGTGGCAAGCGATGCCTTTGTGACCGCCTCAGTTACCGAAGTCCACCCATTTACAGTCATCGAGGCCATGGCTTCTGGGTTACCTGTTCTGGGAATCGCCTCGCCCGGGGTTGGGGATAGTATTACGGATGGTGAAACGGGCTATATTGTTGCAGAAGAAGACCTGGCAGCGTTTACTGCCAAAATGGTCCGCCTGGTGACAGAGCCTGATGAGCGCCGCCGGATGGGTGAGCAGGCTCGCCAATCTGTTGAGCGATTTTCGTTGGACCATACTGTAAAACTGGTTGTAGAACGCTACCAGTCTGTAATCGCCCAGGCAGCCCGCAGAAAACGAACATTGCGGGCACGCTATACCCGTTTTCTGGATAACCTCGGTTTATGACCAATTCTCGCCAGGCCCTGGGTCGATGGGGCGAAACTCAGGCAGCCGAATATCTGTCGCAGCACGGTTATCAAATTCTGGCGCGCAATTTCCGCACGCCATATGGTGAGTTAGACCTGATCGTCCAGA
>JAJZSS010000023.1 GCA_021849525.1 Chloroflexota bacterium | reverse complement strand
GGCGGGGGTGTCATCCAGAAAGATGTGGGTGCCGTTCAGGACTTCGATGGCGTGGGTGAAGACCGGCCACTCGTCTTCCTGGAGCTTGCCGGTGCGCAGGCGCTGTGAATCGATCCCGGTCTCCTGGGAGAGCCGGCGCTGTAACAGCTGTTCGTTTGACATTTCCAGCGAGAAGATGGCGACATGCTTTTTATAGGTCAGCGCTGTATTGCGCACGGCCGAAAGCATGAACGAAGTCTTCCCCATGCCGGGCCGCCCGGCGATGATCAAGAAGTCCGATGGCTGCATCCCGGTCAGCAGGCGGTCCAGGTCGATGAACCCGGTCAACACGCCATACATATCTTCGCCGCGATTGACGATCTGCTCGATGCGGTCGTAATAGCTGCTCAGCACCATCTGGATGGATTGCAGATCGCGGGTCATGCGCCGCTCGCTGACCGAGAAGATCGCCTTCTCGGCTTCGTCCATCAGCGAGTCGATGCTGTTGCCTTCCTGGACGGCCAGTTTAGCAATGTCATTAGCGGCGGTGAGCATCTTGCGCCGGATAGCGGCTTCCTCCACCAGGTGCCCGTAATACTCGGCGTGCAGGGAGGTGGGCACGTTCGAAACCAGGGTGTTCAGGTATGCAGGGCCGCCGATATCCGCCAGGCGACCCATCTGATCCAGCTCTTCGGTCACGCTCAGAAAATCGATCGGGGCATTCTTCTCGTGCAGGCGCACATAGCACTGCCAGATCCAGTTATGGCGTTGGATATAGAAGTCGTCTGCTTTCAGGAACGACGCCACGTCGAAATAGGCTTCGGGGTTGATCATTACCGATCCCAGGACGGCTTCTTCGGCCTCCCGGCTGTTAGGGACCAGTGGATTAGGCGCAGGAGTTGAATCGGTCAAAGACAGTTCGCTCATTGCACGGAGCTTGCCTTTACTCTGAATAGAATGGGCTGAGCGCCAGGGACGCTCGGCTGGATGAAAAAACCGGGGTGTCCAGCCACGCGCCAGACGTTCCCCGGCTGGTTGAAGAGTTTACCAGATTAATTTTCGTCCGGCTGGCTGCTGCCGGAGGATTTGGTATCGTCATCCTCATCGTCTGCCTGGTCGTCTTCCAGGTCCAGGCGAGTAAGGAAATCATCGAAGATCGACAAACGCTCGTCGGATTCTTCAGTTTCTTTGGATGCCGATGCGCGGCGGGCCAACGGCGCAGGCTTGTCGCTTTCCTGCAAATCTTCTTCGGGGATGATCCCGGCCGATTCCATCACACTGGCTGACACCATGATCGGCACGTGGGCGCGCACCGCGATGGCCAGGGCATCGGAGGGACGGGAGTCGATATTCAGGGTGTGCCCGTTGGTCTCAACCACAATATTGCCATAGAACGTGTCGTCTCGTAGAGCAATGACTTCCACCCGCAAAATCCGCGCATCCAGCTCCTGGAAGATATTTTTCACCAGGTCATGCGTCAACGGGCGAGCGACCTCCACCTCTTGCAGGGCGATCGTAATCGATTCAGCCTCATAAATCCCGATCCAGATGGGGAGATAGCGTTCTGCGTTCTTTTCGCGCAGGATCACAATGCGTTGTTGGGACATCAGGCTGACGCGGATACTATCGATCACCACTTCGAGCATCGGATTGGACATGCAGACCTCCTGGAGGGTGAGAACGGGGACTGTACCGTCTCGCCACCCGGCATGATGCGGCGTAGTATGGGCTCTATGGGGTTAACCCTGGTGCTCCGCAGGCTCCAACTCGGGTCAACCTTACCGCTGAGTGTATTCTAACATGGGCTTGGACGAGACGCAATAATCCACCCCTGCCTGGAAGCTGGCTCTCATAAAAGCAGCGATTCGGTGAGATTAATCACCAATCTTAAAAAATCACCCACTGATTAGTTGCAATTCTTTAAGATTCCAGATATAATCATTTTACTTAACCCGCCTGGGGGACGTTGATGGGTCTCTCAATCGGCGATACAAGGACACGTTCCATGAAAGCCAAAATTCTATGGATCGAAGGCAAGCGTGCTGCCAGCCCTTCTCTTATACCTGGCTTACGGCGCAAAGGCTTCAGCGTCGATATCGTACCCACCGGCACGCAGGCGCTGCATTACCTGACTGAAAATCGACCGAATTTGATCGTCGTCCATGCGGCTTCCATGCGCTCTAATGGTCGGCGTAATTGCCGTACGTTGCGCAATATGCGTCCCGAAATGCCGATTATCGTGATCACCAGCAGTGATTTTCCCCTGGAAGGTGACGCTTGCGCCAGTGTTGTGCTCGAGCTGCCTTTTACCACCCGCAAGCTGATCAACCGCATGAAACCGCTGCTGCCGGTGCAGGATGAAAATATGCTCAGTGCCGGGCCGATCAACCTGGACCTGCGCAACCGGCGGGTAAGTTGCAACGGGCGGGAAGAACGCCTGACGCCGCGCCTGGTAACCCTGCTGCAAATGCTGATCGAGCATCGCGGCGAAGTGGTGCAGCGCGAAATCCTGTTTAAATCTGTGTGGGATACGGGCTACACGGGGGACACCCGCACCCTGGACGTGCATATCTCCTGGCTGCGCCAGGCCATCGAAGAAAATCCCCGCCAGCCGGTGTTCTTGAAGACCATCCGTGGCCTGGGCTACCGGCTGGATGCTTAGCTGGAATTCAAATCTCGAACATGGGATAAACCGCCTAACGGTAGATCTATTGATAACATAATATCGAAAAAACCAGGAGGAGCGATGCGTCGAAATGCCACATTGATGTTCGCGGTTGCCATGCATGCCACCTTCTTGTCGATTCTCATTTTTCAACCGGCCTCTTCCCAGGAATTCGAACATCTTACGTACTTGCCAGTATTACAAAACCAGCTAGATGTTAGTTGGCGCTGGCATATACAGGCTGATATTGTTTTGGATCCTCGGCCTTTCAATAAACCTGTTTCGATTAGTGACCGCAGTGGTCGTATACACCTCTTCTGGGATACTTTAACCGAACCAAGATTAATCTATCATACAGTACTGTCTGAGCAGGGCTGGGCAAAAATCCAACCGATAGCTCAGACGATAGGAACATCTTACCTTCTGTATCCCCCTGTAATCTCTGAGGATGGTCTGCTCCATTTTGTCTGGCGAAACTGGCTTGGGACAGGTCTCGAGAATCCCTATCGATTGTTGTATGCTCGATTTGATGGACTTCACTGGAACGCGGAAGAAGAGATAGTCCGGACAGCCTATGAAATGCAAGCTATGGTGCAGACAGGAGAACCCAGAGAAATTCACGTCACTTATGTGGAGCCTTTGTTCTTTTCGAGAATACATCAATCCAAACGGACAGAAAACGGATGGGAAAGAACATCAAATGTAAACCCTTCACATTCTGTATCACTGGTGTGGCCTGATCGATTCGGTGGAATCCACCTTTATGAATCCTATAATTACACCAATGATTTGCATTATTCCTACTGGCTGAATGGATCCTTTGTTATCGAAAACACGGTATTCCACGGTAATTTGCTGGGACATGAATCGCAACTCGATGGACAGAATAATTTGCATATCTTCTGGACTGGTCAGGTCCCTGTTGTGGGAAGCCAGATCCAAGGACTCTATTACCAGTGCCTGTCCAAGCATTTGTTTGCCAGCCCAGAGCAAGTTTTGTCTGGCGCGACTGAGATTACTGGCCCGGTCATTAAGGCTTCAGATAATCAATCACGGATCGCATTAGCCTGGAAGGAAGCGGAAAGCGGTATCATACAATTAATGGTCCGCAATGAATGCATCCTCCAGAAAACAAAACCAATTCCGCTGAGTGAAGGGATAAATTGGGAACCCATTACTCTTGCCATTAGCGCTATACCGAAGAATACTTGTATTCTTGCCAGACAACCTTATACTTCCAATTATTCCATTATGTGTGCTGAAATTATAGATTGAAATAAACAGCTGTCTAACGAGGTGAATATGCGCCGTAGCCGGACAATTATTTTCAGCCTGATAATCATTGTTATATTGGTTTATCTCTGGCCAGCCTCCCGTCCCTCTTTTGACTCGCTGTACGCCAGCGCACCTCCCGACAAAGTCGCGGCCTTACAGGCATTCCGGGCGGAATTTCCTCCTTCCACACTGGAGGTCTCAGGGGTGACCTGGGAGTACCTGTCCACCGGCAGCGGTGCGCAGACGATCCTGTTCTTACACGGCATGACCGGGGCATATGATATCTGGTGGCAGCAGATCGCAGCGCTGCGTGGGGATTACCAGATTGTCAGTGTGACCTACCCGGCGGTCGATTCACTGGCTGAGCTGGAAAGGGGTGTACTGGCGATCCTCGATCAGGAGGAGGTGACGCAGTTCAACGTGGTCGGCTCATCCCTGGGCGGCTACCTGGCGCAGTTTCTGGTTGCCCGGCATCCCGAGCGGGTCAACAGGGCAGTCTTCGCGAATACATTTCCACCCACCACGAGCTACAAGGAAAAATACGGCACGGTGGGGAGCCTGATTCCTTATGTGCCCGAGTGGCTGGTGCTGGATATCCTGAAAGGCAGCTTTCGGGAGAGCATCTTTCCGGCCTCCGGCAACGATGAGTTCACCCTGGCGTTCCTGAACGAGATCGCCGCCGGGCGGATGAGCAAGGCGCAGGTATCCGGGCGCTACCAGTGCGTGATAGAGTTATTTACCCTACCTGCGGAAACGAACGTCCCGGTGATGATCGTTGAGGCCAGCAACGACCCGCTGGTTGACGCTGACCTGCGCGCTCAGCTGCGCCTCGCATATCCTGCTGCCCAGGTGGTGACCGTCGATAATGGTCATTTTCCTTATCTGACTGCACCCGAATTCTATAACCAGACGCTGGTTACATTCTTCAGCCAGTGAGAATTCCGGGTGTTTCAAACCCACGGAAGCCTGCCATCTGGGGTTATAATAGGATCGTTGTAGTCTGATTACCGGTAACCAGGAGGAATCTCCCATGACAGATTCAATTCGTCGCGTAAAACAAGTCATCGCCCCGCAAACCGTGATCGAAGGGGCCGATGTGCTCCTGCGCCGTTCGTTCGGCCCGCAGCGTTCTAACCTGTTTGATCCCTTCCTGCTTTTCGATCATTTCGCCTTTAACGATCCGCTGGAAGGACCGATCCAGGGCTTTCCCACCCATCCCCATCGCGGCATCGAAACCGTGACCTATATGCTGCGGGGCAGCGTTCGCCACCGCGACAGCCTGGGTAATATGGGGATCATCGGGCCGGGTGATGTGCAGTGGATGACCAGCGGCCGGGGTATCATGCATGAGGAATTACCCCACCGTGATCCCGAAGGCATTATCCAGGGCTTTCAATTATGGGTGAATTTACCTGCGGCCCAGAAGATGAGCCAGCCGCGCTATCAAGAGGTGAGCGCCGCCACCATCCCCTGCGTTGAGACGCCCGAGTCGCTGGTGCGTGTGGTCGCCGGGGAGTACGGTGGGGTCAAGGGTCCGGTCACCGATATCGCCGCCCAACCGATCTACATGGATGTCACCCTCCAGCCGGGGGCGGAGTTCAGCCTGCCCACCCGCACACAGGATTTCGCCATCGCCTATGTGTTCGAAGGTGAGGGTGTGTTTGGCGGCGGCGAGAGCGAGCCGGGTGAATTTATCACGGCGGTAAAGATGCTGGTTTTCGATGAAGGGGATGAGATCCGCGTCCAGAGTGGACCGGCTTCCTCTGTGCGCTTCATGCTCATGGTCGGTGAGCCATTCAAAGAGCCGATCTACCCCTACGGGCCGTTTGTGATGAATACCCAGGCCGAGATCCAGCAGGCTTTGAGCGATTTGCGCAGCGGCACATTTGTCCAATAACGAAAACAGGGCGCGGCTCGCTCACCGAGCATGCCGCGCCCTGTTCTTTTCCTTTTTAAGCTAATCCAACAGATAGTACTGTTCTTCGCCGCCAGTCTTCACCAGGCGGGCACAGACCTGTTCTCCCACCCCGGGTAATTCCAGTGAGGACACCGGCAGCTGGCGGCGGGTGCGCAGGCTTTGGGCTGCACTGCGAAATAACCGCCCATTCCAGGCGGGATCAACTTCCCATAAGACCAGATCTTCCAGGCAGGCGCTTTCCAGCCGCACCTGGTTTCCTTCTCGCCGTATGCCGGTGGTGGGCTCTGCTTCCGGAGACTGGGCTGCTTTACCGGCAATCTGTTGGAGCAGGAATGTGGGAGCATGGTTTTCGATCAGGCGCGCCTGGGTGGTGTAAATCGCCTGTGGGGTCAGGTCGCTGGCGAGGTAGCGCCGGCCGTGGCGGCTGGCAACCACCGGGGTGGTGCCGGAGCCGCAGAAGAAATCCGCCACCAGCTCGCCAGGATTCGAGGATGCCCGGATGATCCGCTCCAGCAGTGCTTCTGGCTTCTGGGTGGGATAGCCGGTGCGCTCGCCGTGCAGGCGCGCCACCACCGGAAAATACCACCAGTCTTCGGGCACTTTGCCGCGTGCCAGGTCAGGTACCTTGCCGAAACCGGCTTTGGGCGAGGAATTAAAAGTCTTGACCGTGTTGGGATTGTAGGGCTCGCGCACCGCATCGGCATTGAAAGTGTAGTCGCTGCTTTTGGTATATGCCAGGATGGTATCGTGCTTGCGGTTGAACGCGCTGCGGATGGGCGAGGGCCCATGATAGGCCCAGATGATCTCGTTGAGCACGCGCTCGGCGCCGAAGATCTCATCCAACAGCAGGCGGGCGTAGGCGTCGGCGTGCCAGTCCAGGTGCAGGTAAAGCATGCCGGTTGGTGCCAGCAGGCGGTGCATCAGCGCCAGGCGCGGGTAAAGCATATCCAGGTAATCTTCCACCCGCTCCCAGCGATCGGGGTAGCCCACACCCAGCTTCCAATCCTGCGGGCGGCGCGAGTCTTCGCCCTGCCCGATGCGCGCCGGGAAAGCCCGGTTGGTAAAAAACGGGGGGTCGGCGTAGATCAGGTCAACCTTCCCCGCATGCGTTTCGAGCAGCGCAGACATCACCGCCAGATTATCACCCTGGATCAAGGCATCGCCGGCCTGGGCGTCCGGGTTTGTCCCGGCGTCCGGGTTTGCCCCGGCGTATGGATATCCCACGCCGCCGGGATAGATCACGGCCCGGGTTGTCAATTCGGCGGGCAGTGGAACAGGTGGGGTTTTAGAATCCCAGTTCAGAATGGGCATAAGGTTGGGAGGCTAATCGGGGCAGGTGTATTGCTCTACCTGCCCCGGCTGGTTCAGTCTATTTGCCGAATTTGGCTTTGAGGATATCTTCCAGGGTCGGCTTGCCGATCTCCTGCAGCTCGTAGCGCACCCGCTGGCTAGGCTTGTCGATCTTGATCACCCGCGTCAGGTCAATCGGTGTGCCGATGATGACCATATCCACATCCGCGGCGCGGATGGTAGCTTCCAGGTCGTGCATCTGGGCTTCGCCATAGCCCATGGCCGGCAGGATGGCGCCGGTGCGGGGATATTTCTCATAGGTCGTGCGGATCGAGCCCACGGCAAAGGGGCGGGGATCCACGATCTCAGCCGCGCCAAAGCGCCGGGCTGCCACCCAGCCTGCCCCGTAAGCCATCTCGCCGTGGGTCAGGGTGGGACCATCTTCAATCACCAGGACGCGCTTGCCGCGGATGGCAGCCGGGTCGTCGACAAACAGCGGCGAAGCGGCTTCGATCACCTGGGCTTTGGGATTAATGGCGTTCAGGTTCTCACGCACCTGGATCACGGCTTCAGGGGCGGCGGTATCTACCTTGTTGATCACGAACACATCTGCCATGCGTGCCACTGTTTCGCCGGGGTGATAGCCGATCTCGTGCCCGGGGCGGTGCGGGTCGGCCACGGCAATTTGCAGGTCGGGGATGTAAAACGAGAAGTCGTTATTGCCGCCGTCCCACAGGACGATATCGACTTCTTGCTCGGCCTGGCGCAGGATGGCTTCGTAATCCACGCCGGCATACACGATCACGCCGTTATCGAGATGCGGCTCGTACTCCTCGCGCTCTTCGATGGTGCACTCGTGTTTGTCCAGGTCGGCATAATCGGCAAAGCGTTGGACTTTCTGCTTTACCAGGTCACCGTAGGGCATGGGGTGGCGGATGGCTGCCACGCGGAAACCCATCCCGCGCAGGATCAACGACACGCGCCGGGTGGTCTGGCTCTTGCCGGAGCCGGTGCGCACGGCGCAGACCGAAACCACCGGTTTGCTGGATTTGAGCTGCGTCAGATGGGTGCCCATCAGGCGGAAATCTGCCCCGGCGGCGTTAACGATAGAGGCTTTGTGCATCACGACCGCATGCGGCACATCTGAGTAGGCAAATACGACCTGCTCTACCTGGTGCTGGCGAATCAGGTCCACCAGCTCTTCTTCGGCATGGATCGGGATGCCTGCCGGGTACAGCTTACCCGCCAGCTCGGCCGGGTAGGTGCGCCCTTCAATATCAGGGATCTGGGTAGCGGTGAAGGCGACCACCTGGTAATCCGGATTGTCGCGGAAAAAGACGTTGAAGTTGTGGAAATCGCGCCCGGCGGCGCCCATAATCAAAGTGCGGATCGGTGACATGGGTTCGTATATCTCCTTCGTGTGCTTTAAGTTTGGTATTGCCGAACAAAAAAGGGACCGGAAGCGCTCAAAAAAGCTTCCGGACCTTCGAACTTACATCACATCTGGCGCCTGGATAACCAGCAGGCGCAGGGCATTGGCCAGAGTCTGGCGGGCTGCCGCCACCAGACGCAAGCGGGCAAAACGGATGGATTCTTGCTCCGTTTGCACCACTGGAACCACATGATAGAAGCTGTGGAAGGCTTTGGCCAGATCGTAGGCATAGCTGGCGATGCTGAGCGGTTTGTATTCCAGGGCGGCCTGCTGCACCGTTGCGGGGAAGCGTGAGATCAGATCGATCAGCTCGATCTCGTGGGAAGTCAGGGCATAGTCGAAAACCGCCTCACCGGGCAGGCTGCCGGCTTTCTTCAGGATGCTGTTGGCGCGCACGTGGGCATTCTGGATGTAGGGAGCGGTATGCCCATCAAAATTGAGGGCGGCATCCATCTCGAAGACGATATCCTTGTTGTTGTCCACCGCCAGCATGGCATACGCCAGTGCGCCTAACCCCACCTGCTCGGCCACAAGCCGGCGCTCAGCCTCCGGCAGCTCCGGATTTTTCTCGGTGATCACCGCCTGCACCCGCCGGAAAGCTTCATTGGCAACCTCCATGAAGCTCACCACCCGCCCGCGCCGGGCGCTCATCGCCCCTTCGGGCAGACTTACAAAACCATACCCCAGGTGATAGCTTTTTTCCGCCTGGTGAAAGCCCCATAATTCCAGGATCTTGAATACCTGCTGCATATACAGGCTCTGGCGCACGTCGATCACGTACAGCGAGCGATCCACATGATACTGCTCGAATTTAACTTTTGCCAGCGCCAGGTCTTTGGTCAGGTATAAGGTCGTGCCGTCGCTGCGCAGGAGCACATTGGTACGGTATTTTTCTTTTTTCAGGCCCAGTTTTTCGTCGATGCGTACAATCACCGCCCCACCGCTGGCGCGTTCGTCATCAGCAATACCGCGCTGGATCAGCTCATCGACGATGGCTTTGGCCGGGGTGTCCATCTGGCTCTCGAAGAACCACACATCGATCGGTACGCCAATCAGGCGCAGGATGGCGCGCAGCTCTTCCAGGCTCCACTCGCGGGTCATCTCCCACAACTGGCGGATTTCAGGATCGCCTTCATCCCATTTGCGATAGACATCCCGCCGTTCGGCGTCGTAGGCTTCGCGCTGCGCTTTTTCGGCTGCGGTTTCGCCTTCGTGCGGTTCCAGCAAGTTGGTGGCTTCGACATAGATCTTCAACAGCCACTGGCCGCGTTCGTGGATGCCTTCCGGCTCCTGGCCGCGGTAAAACTTGTTATACGCCCACACCACGGTGATCACCCCCAGGCCGATATCGCCGGGGTAGGAGGCGCGGATGGTCTCGAAGCCGGCGAACTCTACCAGCCGGGAAAGCGCTTCACCCAGCACCGCGTTGCGGTGATGCCCGATATGGAAGGAATGGTGGGTATTGGGCTGGGCGTACTCCACCATGATGCGTTCGTTCTTGGGGGACCCCTTGCCGAAATCGATGCCCTGCGCCAGGACAGTATCGACCACTCGCTGGCTGTATTCAGCGGTGGAATAATACAGGTTCAGATAGCCGCGCACTGCCTCTACATGGCTGAAACCGGTAGGCGCGCCCAGATGAGCGGCAATTCCGCTGGCGATTTCCTGGGCCAGTTGGGCGACATTCACCCGCTCGCCGCTCGCAGCCAGCTGGCGCGCCCGGGTGGCTGCCAGCTGGAAGAATGAGGTGCTGATCCCCCATTCTCCACTGAAAGGTACCGGCGACCAGGTTAATTCGCCCACCTCGGGCAGAGCCTGGGCGGCGCAGTAAGCACGGATATGTTGTTCGACGGCCTGTCGTTCGTGGGTAAACATGGGATTCAGAGGTTCCTGTACTGATTGGGGTTGCGGAAATGCTTACCCGCCCGCACCAAGATTATAACATGGGCAATCGTTTCGATCATGAGCAGGCGCTGATCTTGATTTTGCCCGGCACGGTCGCAGTGGATGTTATTAAGCACGCAAAACCAGCGGGAGCGCCACAGGCTCCCGCTGGTTTGGGGATTTCTGAAGTGGAAGGCGAGGCAGGACGGATCCGCCCGCGGCTCGCTTTCGCAGAATGGAGATGGTTGCTACCCGGCAGCTTGCTTTTCGAGCTGAGCCAGGTGACGCATCAGGCGGCCCTTGCGGCGAGACGCGTTGTTCTTATGCAGAATACCCTTTTCAGCGGCCTTATCCAGGGCGCTGATGGCGGTCAGGGTCGCCTCGCGGGC